>DAOVLS010000396.1 GCA_030631125.1 Planctomycetales bacterium | reverse complement strand
TCACAGGTTCAAGTCCTGTATCGCCCACTAAAGAGATAGAGATATGTGGTCAACCGACCCGCGGAGTATTCCGAGTCCCTAATTCCTGGACCTTGGTTCCTTCTTCCCTGACGCATTTACGAGGTAACTCAACTGTTCGAGTTGAACGGCCAGGTCCACCGGGACGAGAGCCACGCCGGCAGGAACGGTGAGCGTAATGGGAGCGAAGTTCAGGATTCCCCTGATTCCGGCCCGGCAGAGCCGGTCGGCTACATCCTGTGCAACGTTGGCCGGTACGGCCAGTATTGCCAGGCGGATGCGGCTTTTTTTGACCGTGCCGACCAATTCGCTCATCGGCTGGACAGCGACGCCGCCGAATTTTTTTCCGATCTTCCCCGCCGCCGAGTCAAACGCCGCCGACGGGCGAAAACCCTTCCCGATAAAGCCTCTGTATCGCAGCAGCGCCCGCCCCAGGCTGCCGACGCCGACGACCGCCACGTTCCAAACCCTGTCGGTACCGAAAATTGCCCGCAACCGCCCCACCAGGCCTCCGACGGGGTATCCGACCCCCGGCCTGCCGAACTGGCCGAAACATGTCAAGTCCTTGCGGACCTGAGTGTCGGTCAACCCGAGCGCCTTGCCGAGTTGCCGGCTTGAGACGGTGGATTGGCCCTTCTCCACCAAGGCCTCGGCATGCCGAAGGTACAGGCTCATACGCTTGACGGTCAGCGGCGCAGGCAATGTGCGGCGAGATGAATCGGAGGACCGGCGGGACTGCTTCGAACTCATGGTAAGAGGCATTCTAGCAGAACAACGCGAGTTAATGAAACAGGTAAAAAAATGAATATTGAATAACGAACCATGGCACGGCAAGCGTGCCAGGGTTCGTTATTCAACATTCTCTTTTCCTCTGTATCCCCGCCAACAGGCGCTTGACATACACACCGAAGGCCCCTATCATCAGCCCATCTTTAACATAGGTTTTTTCAGGGTCGCCCCGAAAAGGAATACTCATTATGACCAGACGCACCATAGCCGTTCTGTTTATGATGCTTTTTACCCTGGGTCTTTGGGCTGATTCAGCCAAAGGAGCCGACGCGCCGACGCTTGAAGACCTCAAGAAACTCCCTGTCGTCGGACCGCTGGGGCTTCACGCTCGCGGAAAAATAATAAATTATGTCGAGTTCTGGGTCGAGCAGATGAAAAAGGCCAAGAATGTCAAGGACATAGCCAAGGCCCGAAAGGCTCTGGTCGCCGGGTATGAGGCTCACAACTCGCCGCCCTGGCGGGTTGCGTATGCGGAGATTTCGGCAGAGAAGATGCCGGTCCTGCTGGGGCTTTCGGACCGCGTCAAGCAGATACAGGCGAGTATGGCCATCGCGTTGATGCCGCAGTACACGATCCAGCCGGCGCTGGAGAAAATGGCCCGGCATAAGAACCCGGCTGTGCGATACTGGGCGGCGCGTGGTTATCGCTCGTCGGCCAGGCGGATAATGCTTTATCCCGAACGTACCAGGAAGATGTGCGTCACACTCGAGCGGCTTGGTCGGAAGGATTCCGGGCCGGTCCTGGCGGTCGTCCTGCAAACGCTGAGCATCCACCCCGGCAGCGGGGCCGACGTCATCACCCTCCTGACATCGACCATGGATAAGGTCTGGCTTGCACGTCGCAGAGACCTCCGCACCGGCAACAGCAATGTAATCGAGGCCTACCGCAGAACCATCGTCTTTCTGACGCCGCTCGATAAGAAAAACGGAAAAAGAATCCTGCAACTGCTGGCAGATGCGCTGGAGTCAGCCTCGCGGGGCTTCGCTGAGTCCGCCGGTCGGAAAAAGTCGGCCCAGCAGCCATGGATAGACCTGCTGGTCGAGTTGGAAAGCAAGTTGGCGAATTTCACCCGGACAGAGAATACGCCTGTACAGGACATACTGGCCGAGGCAAAAAAGCCGATCCCCCAGAAGGCCGCTGAAATTCGCCTTAAGGTGCTGGAGTATTGGAGGCCGACGCTGGCGAAACTGGGTGTCAAATCGCGCCCCGCACCGGTTCCGAAAACGAAACCGGCAAAAACGGCCCCGACGAAGTAGCCATCAAAACCGTCCACGCCCTGTCGGGGATAACGCTATGAAGTGGTTCTATATAATCTCACTGCTTGTTGTAGGCCTGCTGGTGGCCTCGCCGATGTTTTTTCTCGAAGGCGCAGAGAAGGACAAATATAAGGGCAAAATCGTCCGCTATGGAACCTACGGTTCAGCCGTCCGTTCGGTCGATCCCGCCACCTGCGGCGACACGACTTCATCCGGCTTTCAAGGCGATATCTACGAGGGTCTATACACCTACCACTTTCTCAAGCACCCGCGCCCCGATAATGCCTGGGTTATCCCGCAACTCGCCGCCGAGATGCCAAAAATATCCAAAGACGGACTGACCTATCGCATCAAGTTAAAAGGTGGCGTCAAATACCATCGAAACCCCTGCTTTGGACTGGACGAGAAGGGCAATCCTAAAACACGAACCGTTAAAGCGGACGATTTCGTCCTGTCCTTCAAGCGTATCGCCGACTATCACGTCAACACGGGTCTGGCGTGGGCGTTTGCCACACGCATCAAGGGTCTGAAGGAATACCGCAAAAAAACCCAGAAGTGCAAGATCGGCGACTTCTCACGTTATGATCTTGAGGTCGAAGGCGTCAAGGCCATAGACGACCTGACGCTGGAATTCAAGTTGACCGAACCGTTTCCTCAGTTCGGCTACGTCCTGGCGATGCACGTCTATGCCCCGGTCCCGCGCGAGGCTGTGGACTACTGGTTTGGGACCGAAGATGACGGCCACGGGGGGCGCAAGGCGATCGGCGAAGACAAACGGGCAACCGAGTTCAACGAAGCCGAGCAGGTCGTCGGAACCGGGCCCTACATTCTCGCCGAATGGGTCCGCAAGTCGCGGATCGTGATGGAACGGAACCCTGATTTTCGCGATGATTTCTATCCGACCGAAGGCGATCCCGGCGACAAAGAGGCGGG
>DAOVLS010000229.1 GCA_030631125.1 Planctomycetales bacterium | reverse complement strand
GCGGACAAGTTCGCTCTGGTCTGTGATGCCGACGTTGAAGTCGCCGTCGGTGCAGAGGATTACGCGATTGACGCCGCCTTTGATGAAATTCCTGGCTGCGACCTGATAGGCCAGTTTAATCCCCGCCGCTCCTGCCGTCGATCCGCCGGCGTGCAGACGGTCCAGGGCCGAGAGGATTTCCTGATTTTTATCGCACGTTGTCGAATCCAGCACAAGCCCCGCAGCCCCTGCATAAACCGTAATGGCTATGCGGTCGTTCTCGCCAAGTCGCTCGACGAGCATCTTCATCGCGCGTTTGACCAGCGGAAGTTTATTGGCAGGACTCATCGAGCCGGAGACGTCCAGCAGGAACACGAAATTGCTGCTGGGGCGTTTTTTCGGGGCGATTTCCCTGCCCTTGATGGCCACGCGGACCAGGCGATGTTTGGCGTTCCACGGGCAACCGGCCACGGCTGCGTGGGCGGCGAAGGGATGTTTGGAGCCTTTTTTCGGACCTGCGTAATCGTAGGTGAAGTAGTTAATCATCTCCTCGATGCGAACCGCGCCCTTCGGTGGCAGCGTCCCTTGGTTCAACAGGCGGCGGACATTGGCATATGAGGCAGTGTCCACGTCAATCGAAAACGTCGAGAGCGGATGATCAGCCACACTGCGGAAGGGATTATCCACAATACGATCATACGCCTCCCGATTCCACGCCTCACGCCGTCGGCGAAAACCCTCGGCCGACTCGCCGGGCAACCGCTCCAAGCGTTCCCCAGACTCGGCCACTAACGAGCCGGAAACGTGAGCATCTTGAAAAAACCACTTCCCCTTACCCTTCCGTCTAATATTCCCGCCGACCAATTTGCTAACTGTCGAACCAGAGCTGGGAAACGCTGCCTTCGGCGGCGGGGACTCAGACTTGTAGGCATGTACTCCTGCCGGCGTGGTCTGCAATGCCGCATCCTCTTTGGTCTTCTTGCCCTTATCCAGTTGCGATTGAAACCTTTTTGAGTCGTCAGCAGATGCGTATTCCTCTGCCTGGTCGGCCGGCCCCGCCGGGGTACGTCTGGCAAGTTCTACGGTCTTGGCCAGGCGAGGCAACAAGGCCGCTGCCCCGACGATAATCAGTATCGAGGCCGCCGCCGAGAGTGGAATCCATATTCGGAACTTTCGTTGCGGTTTGGTGGCCTTTGCTTGAACGGCCTGTCGCTGCCGGCCTGTGAGTTTCGGAACCGGCTCCGTCTTGAGTTCGTCGGTCAAAATCCCAACCACCTTTCGGATTTCCTCGACTTCCCGGCTGGCTTCGGGGTCGCTCTTGAGTTGGGCCTCGACTTCCGCCCGCTCTGCCTCGCTCAGTTCGCCAAGTGCATAGGCGGTCAGTTTCGCTTCATCATGTTCGTTTTTCATCGTTGTTCTCCTTCAGACCCCGCCGATTAAACCAAGGGTCTTGAATCGCTTACGGATACTCCTGATTCCTGTATGGATAAGAAATCCGACGTTTGTAATTGAATGTCCGGTGATTCCGGCAATTTGCCTGTATGTAAAACCGTTCTGGAATTTCAGGCGGATGACTTCCTGCTGGTTCACCGGCAGGGTTGTCAGCGCCTCTGCCGCCCGCCCCGCCGCTTCGCGCTTCAGCGCCACTGCCGACGGTGAAAGCGCCGGGCTGGGCCGGGTTTGTTCAGCCTGTTCACTCAATCGAGTCATTCGTTGCTCCTTTCTGCGTACGTCAATCGCGCGATTCCGGCAAACTCTGAAGAGCCACTCCGGCAGATGGTCCTCCAGCCCCGTCCGGTCGGACCGCCACAGGCGTAGGAGCGTCTCCTGCACGACATCTCTGCCAAGTTCCAAATCGCCGCCGAGAATCCGCGTGGCATATCGCAGCAGAGGCCCTTCGTGCCGGTCCATTACCCGCTGCATCCAATTCGCGTTAACACTACCGTTTTCGATTTTCATCCATGTCCCCAATCGCGCTTGGTTCTCTACCATTTATGACGTGCGAAGAAGTGATTTGTTAGAACGCTTGAGAAAAAAATCACCGCAGAGATCGCAGAGAGCGCAGAGAAAAAAGAGAATGTCGAATATTGAACAGAGAATTTTGAATTTCGAAGTAAAAAAACATCCGTCAAGGACGAGTTGTTTCTTTTACTTCAAAATTCAAAATTCTCTGTTCAATATTCAATATTCATTTTTTACTTACACGTCCATTTCCGGGCCGAGGAGGTCGTCGTATGTTTCTCGTCGTCGGATGATGCGGAACTTGTCGCCTTCGACGAGGACTTCCGCGCCTCGCGGGCGGGAGTTGAACTGGCTTGATTGTGCGAATCCGTAGGCTCCGGTCGTGAAGACGGCCAGCAGGTCGCCGCGATTGACCGGCGGGAGCATTCGGTCCTTGGCGAGGAAGTCCGCCGATTCGCACACCCCGCCTACCACGTCGGCAAGGGCGGTCCCGTCGGGCGCGTAATCGGTCGAACGCTTCGGCGGCTCGTCTGAATTCGTCGGCCAGACGAAATGCTCCCCGCCGTACATGGCTGGGCGGATCAGGTCGGTCATTGCGGCATCGGCGATGATGAACTTCCGGTCGAACCCGTCTTTGACATACTGGACCCGCGTCAGGAGGATGCCGGAATTTGCGGAAATTTGCCGGCCCGGTTCGAGGATGAGTTGCAGGTCCCTGCCTTTAACCCACGGTACGATTTCAGCGGCGTAATCGGAGGCTGTCAGTGCGGCGCCTTCCTTATAATCGGCAGCGAAACCACCGCCGATGTCCAGCGCGTTTATCTCAAATCCTTTGGCTTTGAGGCGGTCGATGAGCCTGAACGTCTTGCGAATGGCCTCGACGTAAGGTTGGGGCGAGTATATCGGCGAACCGAGGTGGAAATGTATCGCGTCGAGCCGGGCGTTGGCGTCGTGGCCATAGGTCTCGAAGAACCGCTCCGCCCGCTCGATATCGACGCCGAACTTGTTTTCCTTCTTTCCGGTGGTGGTGTAGTGGTGGGTTTTCGGGTCCACGTCGGGGTTAACGCGCAGAGCCGCCCGGACTGTCTTGCCGGCTTCGGCGGAAAGGCGCGAGAGGTTCTCGAACTCCGCCTCCGACTCGACGTTGAAATAGGCGATATCCGCTGCGATCGCAGCCTGGATTTCCGCATCCGTCTTGCCCACGCCGGCATAGACGACCTTCGACATATCTCCGCCCGCCTGGGCGACGCGGTGCAATTCTCCGCCGGAAACGATATCAAAGCCGGAGTTTTCGGCGACCAGCAGTTTGAGGATGTGGACGTTTGAGAGGCTCTTGACCGAGAAGCAGACCAGCGTATCGAGTTTGTTGAACGCCTCGACGATTCGGCGGTAATGATGCCGCAGCGTCGCAGCCGAATATACGTACGCCGGCGTTCCGACCTCTTCGGCGATCCGCTCGACCGGGACGTCCTCGCAAAACAACCGCCCGTCTTTGTAATCAAAGTAATCCATTATTCTTCTGACTCTCCTTTTTCCACCCGACCACCGGGCGGCAAGCGAGTAAAATTACCATCGCCGAAATGATTTCACAACCTTACATTTCGAATTGCCTCGGAAGCCCTCACGGCAAGCAGGGCCTTGGTCCGTCGCATTGCCTCGACGACATCAACACCTTCTCCCACGAGCGGCCTGATTGAAATAAACATATCGTGTGGGGCATTGTCAGCCGCCTGACCCGGGATGCAGATGCAGGGCACGGATGCTTCTTTGGCAACCTTCGCCACGCCGGCGGTCGCCTTGCCGGAAGCCGACTGGAAATCGAATTTGCCCTCGCCGGTGATGACCAGGTCCGCGCCTGCGATGCGACCGGCCAGACCTACGGCGTCGGCGACAATCTCGATTCCGCTTCGGAGTTCCGCGCCGGCGAACGCCACCAGCCCCGCCCCAAGCCCGCCGGCAGCGCCCGCGCCGGGCATATTTTCCACATCCATGCCGAGTTGCTCGCGTATGACACCGGCAAGATTGGACAGGCCGGCGTCGAGCGTCTCGACCATCTCCGGCGTCGCGCCCTTCTGCGGGCCATAGATTGCCGCCGCCCCTTCCAGGCCCGTCAGCGGGTTCGTAACGTCGCAGGCGACGAGGATTTCGCAATTGGCAATCCGCTCGTCGCGGTCGCTGATGTCGATGCCCTTTATATCGCCCAGCCCCCCGCCGACCAGGCCGCAGACGCACGCCTTGCCGTTCCGGTCGATGAATACCACGCCGAGCGCCTGAGCGCATCCGGTTCCGCCGTCGTTAGTGGATGAGCCGCCGATACCGATAATCAGCCGCTTCGCCCCGGCGTCCAGTGCGGCAAGGATAAGTTGGCCGACGCCGAAAGTCGTCGTCAGCAATGGGTTGCGTTTTTCAGGCCCGACAAGCCCCAGCCCGGCGGCCTGGGCCATTTCAATCACACCGGTTTGCTTGTCACCGAGCAACCCGAACCTTGCCTTGGTCGGTTTGCCCAACGGGCCAAAGACTTCGACCGTCCTGAATTCGCCGTCCGTCGCCGCCACCATCGCCTCGACGGTTCCCTCTCCCCCGTCGGCCATGGGACAGAGGTCAATTTCCGCCTGCGGCGCAACAGTTCGCACACCATCGGCAATCGCGCCGGCAACCTCAATGGCCGACAGCGATTCCTTAAATGAATCAGGAGCAATTACGATCTTCATACTCATAACCTTTGGTTGGCACAGTTTAATTCATTTGTCCCTACGAGATTAGACTCTGCCTGTCGTCCCTTTTCCCAGCGATAAACCTGCCTACCGGCAGGCAGGTAGCTGGGCTATTCTCAATTGACCCTACGGGTCAAAAACTAATATCATTGGTTACAGTTCCAGCACTTCCAGATTTTTATGAGTATATGTACTGCCCACATTGACTACGTCAACATTTCCTATCAGATGCTTGCCAGGCCAATGCGAATGTCCGCAGAATACGTGCGTAACCTTGGTGCAGGCCCGAAGGGCGTCGCCGATCTTATCGGAGCCGAG
>DAOVLS010000293.1 GCA_030631125.1 Planctomycetales bacterium | reverse complement strand
CGGCATCGCCGGCGAGGTCTTCGGCGACGAGGTAGCCATGCACGTCCAGCCCAAGTTTACCGGCCCTTTCCTCAGCGAGTGCGTTTCGCAGCGACACCTCGAAGCCCGCCCATTCACGCAGAAACGGGCTTTCAAAGCGGTTCACGTATCGATAATACGCTTCCCACACCGCATCGGCGGCTATGCGATACCGCCTGTCGGTAGGGGGCGTGAGGGATTCCGGTAGCGGCTCGTCGCCGGCGACCTGGGCGTTCGTCAATACCACGCCGTCGGCCTGTTCGATTTCACCGGCAAGGACCGCTTCGCGCGACAGGATGTCCTGCTCCAGCAGGACCGCGTCGACCATCGCAGCCGCCGACGCCTCTTCGCAGGTAAGTCGGCGGAATTGACGCAGGTCCATCGGAGCAGCCTCGCCGAGTTCCGGCAGCGCCGGCAGGGCGGTCAGGATGAAATAGTAATGGTCTGACATAAAAAAGTTCGTCAATCCTCGTCGTGATGTATAAATAATTCCCGTCGCAAACGCTTGCAGATGAGCGAAGCAAATCTGCAGGATTTATGGTTTCGTTATCATTTCCCGTAACCTGGGCGAGACCATCTCGCTCAGCACGCCGGCGACGGATTCGGGCGTTACCTCGACCGTCCCTCCGGCGGAACTGTACTCGAAGCCGGCCGATTTGAGTCCGCCGGTCAGGGCGATATCCGTCGCCGGTCCCTCGGCCTGACCGGTTGACTCGCCCGCCGCCCACGCCGATACCGTCTCCAGCATCTCGTCGCTTACCTTCACCTCGACAGGCCGGTCGCCGCGAGCGTCTTTACCGGCGTACTGGACGATCACCTCGCGGATGAGGTTCGACAGGAATTCCTTGTCTTTCAATTGTGTCCGGGCAGCCTGTTCCAGAACGGTGCGGATAGAGCGCATAACGGCTTCGTGCAGGCTCAGGAGGGTATCCCGACAGGCGAGTTGCAGTTCATCTTTTCCCTGTTTGACGGTTTTTTCTGCCTCGGCGCGGGCATCGGACGTTATGCCCTCTGCCTGGGTCTTGGCGTCGGCGATGATTTTTTCGCTCTCGGCGCGTGCGCCGTCGAGGAGTTTGGCAGCCTCGGTCCGACCCGCCTCGACGCCGTCTTTCTGCAATTTCTCAACGAATGATTCGATTGTATCAGCCATTTGCTACTCCGGAATTTTCCCGTAATTACCGTTATTATCGGTTTTTTGAACTCGGTAGATTGGTCAAGATTTATATACTTTATCCGCTGTTATTATCGGATTGCTTGAGCACAACTAAAACTGTTTCAGAAAGCGCACGTCGTTTTCGAACAGCAGGCGGATGTCGGGGATGTTGTATTTCCGCATCACCATTCGCTCGATACCGAAGCCGAAGGCGTAGCCGGTGTACTTCTCGGTATCGTAGCCGACGGCCTCCAGGACGTTCGGATCGACCATTCCGCATCCGCCCAATTCGATCCACCCGGTGCCTTTGCAGATTGGGCAGTCTTCGCGGTCGCCCGAGCAGAGATGGCAGGAAATGTCCACTTCGGCCGACGGCTCGGTGAACGGGAAGAAGTGAGGGCGAAAACGAGTAGCGACTTCATGCCCGAAATAGGCCTTGCAGAACTGGTCGAGGTGCGTCTTGAGATCGACCATGCTGACGCCCTCATCGACGTACAGCCCCTCGACCTGGTGGAACATGACGGTGTGAGTGGCATCGACTGTATCGGGGCGATAGACCCGGCCCGGACTGATGATGCGGACCGGCGGCTCCTGCGACTCCATCACGCGAATCTGAACGTTGGAAGTTTCAGATCGAAGGATTACCGAATCGGTGATGTAGAAACTGTCCAGCGGGTCGCGGGCAGGGTGAGATGCCGGCATATTCAGAGCGTCAAATATGTGCCACTCGTCCTCGACCTCCGGACCGTAGGCGATTGTAAAACCCATGCGGGCGAATATCTCGGCTATTTCTTCGATTGTCTGGGTGATAATGTGCTTATGCCCGATGGCTACGGGCGTACCGGGAAGTGTCATATCGATTGAGGATTTCCGTACCGGCCCGGCTTTGGTCAGTTCGCCCTTGCGCTGCTGAAATGCCGCAGTCAGTTCTTGTTTGATTTCGTTGATGCGTTTTCCGAAGGCGGGTTTTTCAGCGGGGGGCAGGTCTTTGAGTTGCTGCATTGCCGCCTTGATCAGGCCGTGGGAGCCGAGGTGGCGAATCCGCCATTGTTCAAGCGATTCGGCGTCGGCGGCCTGTTGCAATTGCGCCGTCGCTTCGACGAGGAGTTTATCAAGTTTGGCGATGGATTTCATTGCTCACTTGCCTGTATTGATAATGAAAGAACATTTCAGCCCACGGCGGAAACCGTGAGGCAACCACGACCCTCAACGTATCAGCCCCGAAGGGGCGAAACATCTTTCCTGCAAAGGCTTGTGCCGCCCTTTCAGGGCTGGAGGTAATAATGCATTGTTAACCCACGGCTTCCGCTGTGGGCTACCATGTTTCAGTCGCTCTTCTTCGCAGCGGCGGTTTTCTTCTTCGTGGTCTTTTTGGCGACTGTGGTTTTTTTCTTTACCGTCTTTTTTGTAGTGGCTTTTTTAGCGGTCGTCGTCTTTTTGACGGCGGCCTTTTTAACCGCCTTTTTGGTCGTGGCCTTTTTGGCGGCAGGTTTCTTCTCGGCGGCGGGTTTTGCCTCTGCCTTTTCCGGCGTGGCCTTTTTCACAGCAGGCTTTTCGACGGCGGGTTTTGGTTCTGCCTTTTCCGGCGGGGCTTTTTCGACGGCAGGCTTTACCTCTGCCTTTACCGGTGGAGCCTTTTCTACGGCGGGCTTGGCAGCGGGTTTTGCGGGGGGCTTACCGGCGGCGACGGCGGCAATCTTGTCGAAGGCGGCTGGGTCGGATACGGCAATGTCAGCCAGCGACTTGCGATTGATTGCGATGCCGTGGGCCGAAAGGGCGTTCATAAATCGGCTGTAGGTCAGTCCGCGTTGCCGGCATGCTGCCGAGATTCGCGTGATCCAGAGTCGGCGGTAATCCCGCTTTTTGAGTTTTCGCCCGATGGTGGCGTATTGGCCTGCACGGAGTACCGCCTCTTTTGCGGCGCGGTATCGTCGTGAACCGGCGCCGATGTAGCCGCGGGCTGCTTTGAGAACCTTTTTGTGCTTTTGGGTGCGTGCGGCACCTTTCCTTACTCGTGGCATAACATTCTCCTCTCTGACCGGTGGACCCCGCGAGGGTGTTTTTTTCCCATTCGGTCTTACGGTAAGATTTTAGATTTTTTACAGGCCCATGAGCCTCATGGCGTGTTTGGCAAACCCTTTGGAGAGCAGACGACTTTTGCGCAGGTTGCGGATGCGCTTTGCGCTCTTGGTCGATTTCAAGTGTCCTGCCATCGGGCGATGACGCTTCAGTTTACCCCTGGCGGTTACTTTTATCCGTTTGGCTACAGCCTTGTTTGTCTTCATCTTCGGCACGGTTATTACCTCATGCGATACGAGTATATATTCCACCCGCCGCAAAATCGAGACGGTATTGTAACAATCAAACAGGAAAGGTAAAGAACTTTTTTAAAAGAAAGGTTCCCGGACGATCACTATTCCTTTTTATATGCTGTATTTCGCCATGTGATTTTCGCGCCCCGACGGAGTTTTGTCATAGCCGAAACCAGCGCGGCTATGCCGACAGCGCATCCGAGGGGATAAGTCAACGCCATCACCGATTTCGCTCCTATCATGGGGCAGAATCGCCAGATAACGCTTACCTGCATAACCGCTGCCGCTGCACCCAGCAGGCCCAGGGCAAGAAAGAGTCCTGCCGGTTCGGTTCCTGCCGCCGCAGCGGACAGACCGAGAACAGCGACTGCGTATGGCAGCAGACCCATCACTACCAGCACAATCAAAGATATGCTTAGCCGCTTGAGCGTCCCGAACGTTCCATAGAATATCCGGCTCCATCCGCGAAGCGTTTCGCGCAGCGAGGTGTACATTCTCACCTTACTCAGCCCGTCGTTGCGGACGACTCGCAGGTTCAGCCCGTTCGACTTGACTCGCGCAGCCATGTGCATATCTTCGTTGACTTCGTCTTTGACTGCCTCGTGCGTTCCGATTTGCTCGTATGTTGTTCGCTTCATTAATATGAACGCGCCGTTTGCGTATGCGTGCGGTTTGTTCGGGTCGTTGACCTTGTCCGGGTGGAACCAGATCATCATTATCCCGCTGCACACCGGCTGGGCGACGTTCTCCCAGAACGTATGCATCTCGAGG
>DAOVLS010000227.1 GCA_030631125.1 Planctomycetales bacterium | reverse complement strand
TAAAGTTGACTTGTTGCAAACGTGGCCGCAAACACCGCGACCACGGCACCCCGTTTTATGCACCGTAGCGCCTGCCCTCGTCGAGCATGACGAGGTAGTTGTCCAACGGGATGTAATTTGCTACGGAATTCCCCGTGCCCAGGCAGTATCCCCCGCCGGGCATGCACACGTCGAGCGTTTCGCGGACGCGATTTCGAATGGCCTGCTCGTCGGACCGGCAGAGGAAGTCCACGTCGATCCCGCCAAGCAGCGCGATGCGGCCGCCGTATTCGGTCTTGGCGTCCGTTACAAGTTCGATGGTGTCCTCGAAACTGTGCTTCGCGTCTATCTTCACGTCCTCGATCAGGTCGGGCATGATTTCGCGGAGATTACCGCAGGAATGGAGCAGGTACAGCCGGCCGGCTTCGTGGGCCATCTCGACAATGGCCTTGTGCCCGGGCAGGACGAACTCGCGCAGGTCGGCAGGCGAGATGAGCGTGGCGGTCTTGAAGCCCATATCGTCGCTGCCCCAGACGGCCTTGACGCAGTCGAACTGAAGGATCTTTGCTGTTACGCCCCGGGCAATCTCAAGGATTTTCTCCACAATTGCCGCTACAAGGTCGCGGTTGTCAAACAAGGCGAAGCACAGCGTCTCGTACCCCATCAACCAGGTGAGGAACTCGGCGAAATGAGCGCGGGTGTTGGGAACCAGGCACATATCGTCGGGCAGATTCTCCTCGTACCATACAAACGAGCGGTATGAGACCGTCGCTATGTCAGGCCAGGGATATTTCTCGAAATCCTCCCACGACATGATCGGACCACAGTGCTCGTCCTGAAATACCCGTCCGTCCCGGCGCGACAGTTCGGCGGTGTCTGCCGCCGTGGCCTGCCGGAGGGGCATGTCGAATTCGAGATTGACAAAAATGTGGTCGTATCCCAGGAACCGCTGGATGGCGATCTGGCGTTTTTCCGCGAAGAAAGGGTCGTTTTCGCTGATCCCCGCCGTCAGGTCGAACCGCTTGCAGACCGCCTCCTGAATTTCTGCGTCCAGGAACAGTTCCATGTGGTGGACACGCTGTGGAGTACCTTCGCGGCGAAGATTCGCCAGGAACGCCTCGGCGTCCGGTTCGACTTTACTGCTGAAAACTTTCATGGTTGAGTTTCTCCCCTAACCTGATAGTAATCCTTGTCATTCCGGCGTTCGGGGATGATTTTACCTTCTTCTGTGAGTTGGCCGACCAATTTGGCGGCCTCCCAACGATGGCATTGAAGTCCGTCGGCTATGTCTTCGATGGTGCAGGGCCTCCGGCCTAGCATTGCCAGAATGTCGTCCCGGCTGACGGCGCCGGCCTTATCGGTCGGCGCGGCACGCGGAGCAATAACCTCTGCGGTCGGGCCGAGAATCTCGCAGAGCATCCGCAGCCTCGCAGCCGGAACCGCGCAGACGCCCTCCTCCGACGGCGGACGGGCGACCGTGTTGACTTCGATGCAGTCAGGAGCGATTTCGTCGGCAATCGCCTTGATTTTGCGAACCTGCGATTCGCTGTCGTTTACCCCCGCGACGAGAAAGACCTCCAGGCTCATCCGCCCCGTGAATTCCCTGCGAAAATCCTTAAGCCCCCCCACCAGCGACTCGAAGGTTATCCCCGCACAAGGTCGATTAATCTTCTCGAAGGTCTCGGCGTCGCCGGCGTCCAGCGACGGCACGACCAGATCGACCTGCGCCAGGGCGGAGCGGACCTCCGGCTCGGACAGGAGCGCGCTGTTGGTAATTACCGCCAGCGGGATATCGGTCATTTCCTTTATGGCTGAAACGATTCGACCCAGGTCCTTGTGCAGCGTCGGCTCGCCCGAACCGGCCAGCGTGATATAGTCACAAACCGGTCCCGATGCCAATTTATCAGCCAACTCGGCCAATATCTCATCGGTCGGTACATAGACATCCCGGCGAACCGTATGAATTGTCGTTCGCCCCAGTTGGCAATATACGCAATCGAACGGGCAGACCTTGAAAGGCACAAGGTCCACCCCCAGGCTCCGCCCAAGCCGCCGCGACGGCACAGGGCCGTAAAGATGTTTATAACGTTTTTCGCTCATTTCAAAGAATGAACCACAAAGAACACAAAGAGCACAAAGAAAATAAAAAAACAAATTTAATTCTTCTGTTCTTCGTGTTCTTTGTGCCCTTTGTGGTTCAGTTTTTTCCTGTTCCTATAGGCGGTTTTCCAAGCCGTCGGCGTACATCCGCCTGTATTTCGACCATTCTCCGGTGAACGTCGGCGAGGAATTCATCGGCCTGCATCTGCTGGACTTCGTCCCGGTGCAGCGGTTTCCCATAGACTACTACAATTTGGCTCAATATTGAAAACAGCGGTTGGGTTCGAGGCCAGGCCTCGAATGCGCCCACGATTACCACCGGTACGACCCATTCTGCCGCCCGGCGGGCTAACATTGCTACGCCGGGCGCGAAAGGTCCGATCGAACCGTCGTGAGTCCGCGTTCCTTCGGGAAAGACCACCAACTGCCCGCCGGCGCGCAAGCGGCGGAGCGATTCCTTCAATGCGCCAATGTCAGCCGAGTCGCGCTTGACCGGAAAGGCCTTCACCGAGGCAATCCACGCGCCGAAGATCGGGACGCGAAACAACCCCTCACGCGCCATGAAATTCACAGGCCGCTTCAGCGACAGGCTCATAATCGCCGGGTCGAGGTAACTCTGGTGGTTGCAGATGTACAGCACCGGGCCGGTCGTCGGCTCGTAATGGCGATTGAATACCCGCAACTGCCAGAATGGAATCGCAAACATACCGAAACCGAACCGGCAGAAGCGATACCACAGGTTCGGCGTCGGAACGCCCTCCGGCAGCGACCACGCGCCGAAACGCGGATTAGGATGACTCGGCAGACCTTTCATCTAACTGACCTTACCTGGCGGAGCAATTCCGCTGTTACCTCTTCTATGTTCATGTCGGTCGTGTCTATTACGACGGCGCCGTCGGGTTTTATCAGCGGCGCTACAGCCCTGGTGCTATCGTGCTCGTCGCGAGTGCGAATCGCCCGGAGAACCTGCTCGTAATCGGCGTCGGGCATCTCGTCGCATCGCCGTTTCGCGCGGACCTCGCAGGAAGCGTCCAGGTAAAATTTAACGTCGGCGTCGGGGAAGACAACCGAACCCTGGTCGCGTCCTTCTGCCACGACGCCGCCGGCCTCTGCGGCAAGTTTCGCACCTATCCGCCGCTGCATCGCCACCAGCACGTCGCGGACGCCGACCGAGCGGGCGACGTAATGGGAATTATCGGCCACGTCGGCAGTGCGTATCTCGCGCGAAACGTCCTCGCCGTCGAGCATAACGCGAAGTTCGCCGCTTTGACCATATTCCAACCGAATGTCAATCCTCCCAGCCAGGTCGGCCGACGCCTGCTCATCCTCCAGGTCGATTCCCGCGCGCAGAGCAGCCAGCGTCATTGCCCGGTACGTCGCACCGGTGTCCAGATGTGCGATGCCCAGCGCCTTGGCCAGTTCCTTTGCGGCTGTGCTCTTGCCCGAACCGGCAGGTCCGTCTATGGTAATAATCATAGCGGGTTTATACCGTATTTTTGACCGCCGGCATAGCGCGAACAACATTACCGATGTGATTGAACGCGTAACCGTGGTATAATAAATATCAAGGAGTACCGGATGCGATACAAGGTTGTGTTAAGCAGAAATGAAGACGGTTGGTCGGCTCATTGTCCGGCGCTTCGCGGGTGCTGGAGTCAGGGCGCTACTGATGCGGAGGCGATGGAGAACATTCGCAGCGCGATCGAAGAATACCTGGCGGCAATAGACGACCTGACGGTATGAGATAGATCATGAAAGAGATATTGATTGGCTCGGTGTTGATGTTGGCACTCGTCGGCTGTGGCGGGCGGGATAAGGATTCGCAGAAGGATTCCGACAAACCCAATTCGTTGCTGACGCGGGACCAGGCAAGGAAGATACTCTGGGACCTTCCGGAGGTCGTCAAATGGTCCAACGATGTCAGAGACGCTTCCGGGCCGAAGGTCGTTCCGGTCTGCAAGGTCGAGCGTACCCCGTCTGAATTCAAGGCGGACGGCGAAAAGCCCGCGTGGATATTCAAATTCGACGAGTCCCACAAAGACCGCACAATCCTCTGGCAGCGATTTCAGGTCGATGCCGTCAGCGGGGACGTAAAGATATGGAACCCGTTCAAAGGCAGATTCGTCCCTCTTACCGAGTGGAGAAAATAACTTGCGCTCAAAAGACAGATTACTTTGCCTGACAGATAAAAGGGCATTGGCGTGACATCTGCGGTAAATCGAGGCGAATTCGAGGTGAAATTTCCGCTGGGGTCCTTCGTACCGGAGCGTGACGGCGTGAAGACCGTCGCCGAACCGGCGCGGACGATACCGGTGCTGACCGAGTGCGACGTAGCGGTTTTCGGCGGCGGGCCTGCAGGTGTGTGTGCAGCCGCAGCGGCAGCGAGGGGCGGAAAGCGAGTTGTGCTCGTGGAGCGTTACGGCTTTCTTGGCGGGATGGCCACTGCCGCCAACGTCAACTTGCTGCATTCGCTCTACGGGACCGACGGGAAGACCAGGATCATCGGAGGCCTGCCGGAAGAGATCATCCGCCGATTGCAGCGGCGCGGGGCTGCCCGCAACCATGCCGCCGACGGCCGGACCGGCCCATGGACTATCTGCAGCGAGACGGCCAAGTTCGTCCTCGACGATCTGATGATAGGCAGCGGCGTCAAACTGCTGCTGCACACGACCCTTGTGGACGTTCTGCGCGACGGACGGCGGATTGAAGCGGCGGTCATCGAGGGCAAGAGCGGTCGGGAGGCCGTCGTCGCCGACGTGTATATCGACTGCACCGGCGACGCCGACCTGGTCCGCCGGGCCGGGCTGGAAACGCAATCCGGCAGCGCCGCCGGACACCGCCAGCCGCCGTCGCTGTGCTTCCGCCTCGCGGGCATAAAACCCGACGCCGCAAAAGAAAACGC
>DAOVLS010000191.1 GCA_030631125.1 Planctomycetales bacterium | reverse complement strand
GGCGTGCACGGGTCCACAATAGCGGCGTCCATCCCGAGATAGACAGCCGTCGCCACCATCGCCAGGTTGATGAATTTTCGTCCCGGCAGGCCGAAACTCGTATTGCTCAACCCGCCGCCGATGTGGGCTTCAGGATGATTCTCGTGAATTATCCTGATGGCCTCGCAGGTGTTCCGGGCCGACTGAGGATCGGTCGAGACCGGAACGAAACACGGGTCAATGATAATCTCGTCGGCCTTTTTCCCGATGCCGGTAATCTGCTCGATAAGTTTCCCAGCCCGCTCGACGCGGTCGTCGGCGCCCGTGGGCATGCCGGCGTCGGACATGCACAACGCAACGACCATACACTCGTGTTCCGCCAGTACGGGCAGAAAGGCCTCCATGCGTTCGGTCTCAAGGGAGACGGAATTGACTATGGGTTTCTTTTCCGCCAGCGCCAGCCCGGCCTTGATTGCGTCGATGTTGGCTGAATCCAGACACAGCGGCACATCAACGTTGGACTGTACCAACTTCACCAGCCATTCCATGTTTGCTATTTCGGCTTCAGCCTTCGGGTCGCCTCCGTTCAGGTCGATGTAATTCGCACCGGCGGCGACCTGTTCGGCGGCAGTGTTGATAATGAATTGTTCGTCCCTGTCGGCAACAGCGGCGGCGATGGACTTCCGTGTCGCGTTAATCTTCTCACCAATAATAATCATTATCGCACCCTTTCAATACCGGATTCTCACAGACCAAGCAGGTATTCATAGCCCACGCCGCAGAGATTTACAAGTCCCCCGCTCAAATAGCAAAGCACAATAGAGGCTTGCCCGCACCCGGGACAATCTATTCCACCCCGTGCTCTTTCAGACGGCGCAGCGTCTTCTCAAGTATCTGCTCGACGCCTTTGGCCAAAGGAGCCGGGTATCCGTACTCATGGTAACTGCTAACTTCGTAGCCTCCCTCATCCATCATTCCCGAGGTCGGCAAGTAGAGTTGGGCGCCGTCGGTATATCCCAGCGGGAACGTAACGCCCTTTCGATAGAAGTTGAAGATGAGGTGTCCCAGTTCGGCAACGGCTTCGCCCTCAAGCCCGACGAGGCGGATGCCTTGGGCGATCTGGACGCCGTGAGCCGTGATAATAGCCGAGGTAGGCAACCTCCCGCCATGATCGATGCAGGCGATTTGCCTCTCGGCCCACATGCGTTTGAGATCGTCCGTCTCAGAGTCAGCCAGCAGCGCTTCATAACCGGACCGGCCGATGTCCGGGTCCAGGGGCCAATCCATCTCAATCGAACATGTCCGGATATGTGGCTCGACCTGAGCAAGCCCGGCTTCGACGGCATCGATTACCTCCTGCGCAACCATGGCGCCGGCCTTTTCCACGCCTTCCCACGTTCCGCGCCATCGCCCGTCCTCGACAGTAACACTGGCCTTGGTATCGCCACCGGTACCCTGGAGGAACAGGCTTGCCGCCGTGCCGAGATATGCGTCAAGCCTCTCCATGGCCACGCCGGGGTAGTCCGCGGAAATCTCGTAGCCGCCGATGGTTGAAGGATGGCACGAAACTGAAAACAGTAGCGCCACCGGTTCGCCCGCCAGGTCCTTGAACAGGCATATCGGCAGCGACTCGTACACAACACCGTCGGGATTCGGGCCCCAAAAAACGCGCCCCTGCTCGTCTTTCTTGCGTCTGCTGATGGGCAGGGCCGAGCGGGTGGCCCCGGCCCACATCGTAACCTCACGTGCCGCCTCACGCGCTTCACAGGCGGCGGAAACCACAGCCGCCGCCAATTCCCGCAGGTAGAACCTGTCGGGCAGCGCGCAGTAGTCGCCGAAGGCCCATCTGTGGGTCGCCGGGCCAACGTGGGTGTGCGACGTGTTGAGCAGTATCTGCCTTGGGGCAAGGTCAATCCTGCGCCCAATGGCCCCCTTGAGGCGATCCGCTTCGTCCCTGTCAAGGAAGCAGAGGTCCAGACCCATGATCAGTACCTCCTGGTCCCCGTGGCAAAGGTACAGGGACCGTACAAACAGATCATCGTGAACTCCTTCACAACCATGGTCGCGATCACGAGTGCTGAAACCCATCATGGTTGTTCCGAGAGGCGGCGTAATTTGAACACTGGCGAATCCGGCTTTCATTGATCGATCTCTTTATTCATCAGCCATGGGCTGCTACGGCAGCGGCGTGGCTTCGGAAAGCGAATCCGCAATTTCATCACCTGTGAATTGTCGGCATTTGCCTGACGTTGCGGCGGTGAGTTTTTTCATCACCTTGACGGCATCGGGCGGCGCTTCCAGCATTACCGCGAAGATGCCGACGCCGGCCCGTTTGGCCTGTTGCGCCAATTCGTCCGCGCCGCCGACCGCCTTTCCGGTCAGCACCACGACGGTCCTGGGCTTCATGGCCAGCGCCCGGCGGAAGCCCTCGGCAAGGTCGGTCGCACCGGCCGGTTGACTGGCCCTCATAAACTGCTTTGCCTTCGCATCGCCGGCATCGCCACCGGTTGTCCATGTGCCGGCAAGCGGCTTGGCGGCTTCTTCGGACAGGACAATTACGTTGAACTGCCCAACTCTGCCCATCGCACGGATTGAATATCGCACGACGGCGACGGCGGGGTCATATAAATCCCGCATCCCCGACGATGCGTCAATGATATACACCACCGGCGTGGCAATGACCATCCCGGCCACATGGCGCCCCCTGGCAGTGAACGGATTGGTCGGGTCGGGCATCGTCGGAAGGTCGTCGTCGCCATTGACATCTGTTCCGTTCGTCCCATTCGTTCCGTTTGCAACCGGGTCCGGGCCGCCGTTGGGGGCGGGCTGCTTATCCGGGCCTGTACTTATCTTCACCACAAGGAACACACCCACCACCAGCAGCAACAGCACAAATGCCGACAGCACCAGCGTCACAATCCCCTGGATCATAACCGGTTTGGCCAACGGGACGACTTCGACCGATTCGACCTGCCGGCCTTGTGAGGCGGCGGTCGGCGAGTCAGGCCTGTCGGGTCTGGCGGCGTGGGAAACCGCGCCCCCGCCGGAGACCATCGTTATCGCCTTGCAATACGGACAGCGGCACACGCCACCGGCAAAGGCCTCGTCGAGCGATACTTTCTTGCGGCACTGCTGACAACGGACCTTTATGGCCATGCAACCTTCTCCGTCGTAAAACGACCTGGGAAAAATCATGCCTATCAATAAATGATAAGTTTAAAATGTCTAATGACCAATGACTAATGTCTAAATAATGTCTAATGACCAATGACGAAAAGATGCAAAGCGTTAGACATTAGACATTAGACATTATTTAGACATTAGTCATTAGACATCAGTCATTATTCTTTTCCAGCACGTCGGTGCTCCAGAGGTACAGGAAACTTGGCCTGTGCAGCAGCAGAAGTCTGCCCATCTGGATGTTGATCAGATTAATCTGCGTCGCGGGCGTATGAGCCGGTGAGGCAGAATACACGTTCGCCCGATACCCCAGCGGTCGATGGTACATCACGACCTTGGCCTTTTTGATTCCCGCGGCCTTTCTGGCTTCGGCGAGGGCGTCCTGGAGACCTCCGAGTTGGTCGGCCAGACCGGCCTGGACCGCCTGTCGGCCCGTTAGCACGCGGCCGTCGGCTAGTTTGCGGACTTTGTCGGCGTCAAGACCGCTCCTGCCCTCGGCGACAACCTCGACGAACTGGCCGTAGAACTCGTTGACCATCTCCTGGAATATCCGCCGCTCCTGCTTGGTCAGGTCCTTCAGCGGGCTGCCCATCGCCTTCAGTTTGCCCGAGGTAACAGCGTCGGCCTTTATTCCAAGCATCTTCATCGTCCCGGTGAAATTGACCGTCTGGATTATCACGCCGATAGAACCGGTAATGCTGCTTGGCTGGCAGATAATCCGCTGCGAGCCGCAGGCAAGGTAGTAGCCCCCTGACGCCCCGACGTCGGTTATGCACGCGATGACCGGCTTGCCGGTCCGTTTTCGGAACCGCTTCAGGCAATTGTACATCGCTTCGGTGGCCTGGACCGTCCCGCCCGGCGAGTTGATGCGGAGCACGACGGCCTTGACGTTTGCATCCCCGGCGGCGGCGTTAAGTTTCTCGGCGAACAGGCTGACCGGATTCTCGCAATCACCGAACAACGGGCCTCTGCGATCGTTGACAATCAGCCCGCTAACGTCGATTAACGCAATCTTTTTGACAAACCAGCCCGGATCGGCCTGAACGACCGATTCGACCAGACGCTGATCAAGCGAGACGGGTTTGACCAAATATCCGGCGTTTCCCCCGCACCCGGCCAGCAGAACGACGAAGCAAATCAAGATGGGTAGGTTCTTCATGGGAGACCATTGTAGGAAGGAATGCGCCGCGACGCAAATCGCAAAAACGGGTGGCACCTTCAAACGGAGCGCAGCGGAGTTTGTGGGTGCCCATCTCGGCAAGCCAATGCGCCCACAAGCTTCGCTTCACTTCCTGCCTTCGCCAAAGGTTACGGCATGGCAGGCGTTTCGCTACGCTTGAAGGTGCCACCCGCTTACGAGATCAGGTCTGTAGCGGTTTCAATGACGGCGACGAGGTCGTCGAACTTATACGGGGCGGAGACCGCATCGTCGAACCCCTGCCGGAGAAGAGTCCGCTTCTGCCCGCTCGTCATCGCCCCGACCAGGGCAATGACCCGCGTAGCGGCCAGCGACGAATTCAGCCGTAGATTTTTGATAATTTCCTTCGCGTCCATCGCGTCGGCCTGTACGTCCACGAGGATGACGTGCGGGTGAAAATCGCCGGCTTTCATACCGACCTCGAAATCGTTGGAAGCGATCTGGATTTCGTACCGGTCCACCTGGCCGAGGTCGTCGGCCAAGGCGGATGTTTGGGAACCCAGCGGAGTTATCAGGAGGATGCGCGTAACATTTCCATCAAGCCCGGCCAGGGGCATGTTATGGTCCTTCATAAACCGGACGAGTTGCGTCAGCGGGATTCGCCTGTCCCTGCTGCCGGGAATTCGATAGCCCCGAAGCCGGCCCGTATCGAACCACTTGCTGACCGTGCGCGGCGCCACGCAGCAGATCTTCGCCACTTCCCCTGTTGTCAGAACCTCTTTTCGTCTCATCGGTTCCCGCCGAAGCCTGGACTGCCCCCTCCAACAACATTCATCGGACTCTCACGGGCAGGCTTTAGTAAGGAAGGCATTCGGTATTGGCAGCACAGGGTTGGCACGCCAACAGAGAATATTGAATATCGAGCAGAGAATGTCGAATTTCGAAGTGAAAAAAGCGCCCCTTAAAGGCGGTTTGTTTCTTTTACTTCGACATTCAAAATTCTCTGCTCGATATTCAATATTCATTTTTTTACCGGTCCCGCAAAGGATGCTGCAGAACGTGCGACGACCCTCGACCACCAATGCCAAATGCCGAATGCCTTACTATTGGAGGTCCAGCCCCTGCGTGATATAGTGCATGTTTGGGCTTTC
>DAOVLS010000342.1 GCA_030631125.1 Planctomycetales bacterium | reverse complement strand
GTGGGGTTGTTGAAAAAGTCCCATCGGGACGATTGATAATAGCCCAGCCATTTATGGCTGGGAATGGGATGCTTCTTACCGGTCAGTCCTGTAGGGACGAATGAGGAGCGTGCGTCCATGAAAAAAGCTCATTCGTCCCTCCGGGACTGCGCCCGCTATCGTCGCCTTTTACCCAGCAGTGAACTGCTGGGCTATTATCAATTGCCCCTCTGGGGCAAAACCGATTTTTTCAACATTCCCCTGACCCCTTTATAAATTCCTTCGCCGCAAAACACGCCGTTGTTTTCCCTGTCGGCTTTGTTATTATGTCGCACATGGCGAAGAAGAATTCCAAAGGACGCCGGTCGGCAAAGGCCCCGATGACCTATAAGGACGCCGGTGTCGATATCGACGCCGGCGAGGCGATGGTCGAGGGTATCCGCACGCTGGTGGAGAAGACCTATTCCCCGCGAGTCGTCGGGACGCTCGGCGGGTTCGCAGGGCTGTTCAGCCTTGACTTCAGCGAAAAACTCCTCAAACAAAACTACCGCGACCCGATCCTGGTCTCCTGCTGCGACGGGGTGGGCACGAAACTGAAGGTGGCGTTCCGGGCCGGAAAACTCGACACGATCGGAATCGACCTTGTGGCGATGAATGTTAACGACCTCGTCTGCGTCGGGGCGGAACCTTTGTTCTTCCTGGATTACGTAGCCGTAGGGCGGCTCGACCCGGACCGTATGCGGGATATTATCGCGGGCGTATCGGCTGGGTGCGTCCAGGCCGGCTGTGCGCTGCTCGGCGGCGAGACGGCCGAGATGCCTGACTTTTACAAGACCAAAGAATTCGACATGGCCGGCTTCTCCGTCGGCGTGATCGAGCGGGACAAGATTATCGACGGTTCGCGCGTCAAGGCCGGCGATGCGATTATCGCACTGGCGTCCGACGGGCTGCACTCCAACGGCTACGGGCTGGCGCGGAAGGTGATCTTCGAGAAGGCGAAGTTGAAACTGACCGACGCGCCCGCCGAGCTGGAAGGTGCGACGGTGGCCGAGGCGATGCTGACGCCGACGCGGATATACGTCAAGGCCGTCCTTGAGGTGCTGCGTGCTTACAAGAGGCAGCGTCCTGTCAAGGCGATGGCTCATATCACCGGCGGCGGGCTTCCCGGCAACCTGCCCCGCGTGCTTCCGGACGGGCTGACGGCGCGCCTGAAACGCTCCGGCTGGACCCCGCCGGGCATCTTCGATTTAATCGCCAAGGCCGGTCCTGTGGATCAGGTCGAGATGCTCCGCGTGTTCAATATGGGAATCGGATTCGCAATGGTGGTATCGGCCTCCCACGCCGCGCCGGTAATGGCTCGCCTGCGAAAGGCGGGCGAACGCTGCTGGCTGGCGGGAAAAGTCGTCAAAGGCGGACCAGGCATACAATGGGCTTAAAAGACAGGGCATTTGGCATTGGGCATTGGGCATTGGCGGTTGTGGGTTATTTAGCGCCAAGCCACCGTTTTCTGGGATTTTGAAGGTGATGATAGTTAAAACAAGAACAACCGTAATAAGCACTGTGCCACTAATGCCGAATGCCAAATGCCGGCCGGCGCCGCATGCGAAAAGGAAACCGGGCGGATATTTTGCATTGGGCGTGATTTTAGCGGCGTTGGGCTTTGTTGGTTGCACGTCCGCCGCCCAGCCGTTTGTTACGCCGCAACGGCTTGACCGTGGGCTGGTGCTGGTCCTGACAGGCATCGAGGGCAGGGGCCGGATTAACGAGGGGATATGCTGGGGCCTGGCCGACGCCGGCGTCCACCGCGCGATTGAACTGGTCGATTGGACCGTGCCCGGGGCACACCTTATTAACCTGCGCGACGAGGAGCGTAACCGTAAAAAGGCAGAGGACATCGCCAACCGTATCACACGGTATCAGATGTCCCGTCCGGGCAGGTCTGTAATTCTCATTGGTCACAGCGGCGGAGGCGCAATGGCCGTCTGGATCGCCGAGGCACTCCCGCCAGGCGGGAGCATCGACGGGATAATCCTCCTGTCGGTCTCATTAAGCCCCGGATACCTGCTGGATATATCCCTGCGTAATTCCAGACGGGGAATAGTCAGTTTTCATTCCCGCGAGGACTGGGTTTTTCTCGGCGCAGGCACGATGGCGTGGGGCACAATGGACGGTAAGCATACGTCGTCGGCCGGGATGGTCGGGTTCGATGTACCCGCTCGCCCCGGACGGAAAGGACTTTACGGTAAACTCTTCCAGATCCCCTGGCGTGAACAGATGAGCCGTGTCGGCCACTCCGGCGGACACACCACCAGCGGCGCACGACAATTCGTCAAACATTACGTCGCACCGCTGGTCCCGGCGAAGAAATGGGACAAGGCGGTTATAAAAACCATTCTGTCCGATGAGCGGACCGCGACATGCCCGACGACGATGCCAAAATGACCATCGGCGAGCACGTCGAGCAGTTGCGCCGGCACCTGTTGCGGGCGCTGGTCGGCGTTGCTGCCGGCGTTGTGGCCTGCTTCATCTTTCGAGAACATTTATTTCAGATATTCACCTGGCCGCTGTCGGTGGCGACCGGAGGCGCCCCGCCTCCCCTGCATTACCTCGCCCCTCCCGAAGCGTTCGCTACGCTGATTCGCCTCTGTTTTGTGGTCGGTGCGATCCTGGCGGGGCCTTACGTGCTTTGGGAGGCCTGGCGGTTCGTCGCTGTCGGATTGTATCGGCGTGAACAGCGGACAGCCCTGCGATACCTCGGCCCGAGCATCGGACTGTTCGTCGGCGGGGTGGCGTTTTTCTTCGTTATCGTCGCGCCGCTGGTGCTCCGCTTCTTCATTCTCTTCGCCGAAGGCAACTTCCCCGCTCCGCCGGATTGGTGGTCCGGCTGGCTCGGCGAGCACGCCGTTACCACCGCCCCAGCCGCCGGCGCCGGTTTCGTCAGACCATGCCTGAGGCTGAGCGAGTACCTGCATTTTGTCTCGGTTCTGTCGCTGGCTTTCGGCCTGGCGTTTCAGACGCCGCTGGTCGTGATATTTCTCGTCCGCAGCGGCATCGTTCCCATCGAAACGCTTCGCCGCTTCCGCCGCCACGTTTTCCTGGTGATCATGCTCATCTCCGCGTTCATCACTCCGCCGGACTGGCTGAGCATGGTCGCCCTGTCCGTCCCGATGTACCTGCTCTACGAGGCCGGATTATTAGCGGCGAAGAGGAAGGCACGCTAAACGCAATCGATCTTCCTGCCGTTCAGCGTTTTTTTTAGTACGACAACGCGGGTTATTAAAAAGCAGCGCCGAACGGCCCACCGATACGCACATCGGCTTGCCGTTCGGCGCTGTTTCAACAGAAAAACCGCAAAAAACCATCCAACCCGCGTTGTCGTACTAATCCTCGTCGCGTTCGCGACGGCGGTGCGATTTCAGATCGCGTTCGATTTTCTCCAGTCGCTTTGCCCGGCGCTCCAGTTCCGCCTCCCGGCGTTTCAGTTGCTCTGCCCGTTCGTCGAGTTGCCTGGCGCGGCGTTCGAAACGTTCCGCCGGTTCCCGCACGCGTCGGGGTTCGCCTTCACGTCGTCGGGCTTCACCTCCGCGTCGTCGGGGTTCGCCTTCACGTCGTCGGGCTTCACCTCCGCGTCGTCGGGGTTCGCCTTCACGTCGTCGGGCTTCGCCTTCACGTCGGCCAGGCCGGAACCTTTCGCGGGGTCTTTCAATCCGCTCGGCGAGCCTCTTGAC
>DAOVLS010000360.1 GCA_030631125.1 Planctomycetales bacterium | reverse complement strand
GGCGTTGCGCCCAGCCGGTCGCAGAGTTCACCAACGACCATCTCGAAATCAGCGCCGAGGCGATCCATCTTGTTGATGAAGCAGATTCTTGGAACGTTATACCTGTCGGCCTGGTTCCAGACGGTTTCGCTCTGGGCTTCGACGCCGCCGACGGCGCAGAAGACCGCCACCGCCCCGTCCAGGACACGCAGCGAGCGCTCGACCTCGATGGTGAAATCGACGTGCCCGGGCGTGTCGATCAGGTTGACGGTGTAGTCTTTCCATGACAGTGTTGTTGCAGCCGATGTGATGGTGATGCCGCGGGCCTGCTCTTCGGCGAGGTAGTCCATCACCGCCGTTCCGTCGTGGACCTCGCCTATCTTGTAACTCTTTCCGGCGAAGTACAGAATTCTCTCGGTAACGGTGGTCTTCCCCGCGTCGATGTGTGCGGCGATGCCGATATTTCGAACTTGTTGTAGTTTCTTTGCCATATCTGAAAAGAAATAAGCGAAGAGGCCGCAGTGGTTTTCTGCAGCCTCTTTCGTGCGTCTTATGCTTTTATCGTGCGAAGTGTGCGAACGCTTTGTTCGCATCGGCCATGCGGTGGATGTTTTCTCGCGTGGTCATGGCCGTTCCTTCCTTCTTGTACGCAGCCATCAGTTCCGACGCCAGGCGCTGCGAGGTCGGCGAACCGCTGCCTGCGCGGACGGACTGGAGTATCCATCGTATCGCCAGCGACAGGCGGCGTTTGGCGTTGACCTGCATGGGAACCTGGTAATTGGCCCCGCCTATGCGCTTGGAGCGGACTTCCAGCATGGGTTTGACGTTTTCAATGGCCTGCTGAAAAACCTCCAGCGGCTCGGTGTCTTTGATCTTTTCGCCGATGGTGTCCATCGCGCCGTAGAATATCCGGCTGGCGGTGCTCTTCTTACCGTCCCACATCATGCAGTTGATGAACTTGCTGACGAGTTTGCTGTTGTAGCGCGAGTCGGGCGCCAGTTGCTTTGCCGATGCTGTCCATTTCTTGTAAGCCATTTTTTATTTACCTTTCTTTGCGCCGTATCGGCTTCGTCCCTGGCGTCTGCCTTCCACGCCGGCTGTATCCAGCGCGCCGCGGATAACATGATACCTCACGCCGGGCAAGTCCCTGACTCGCCCGCCACGCACCAGGACAATACTGTGCTCCTGGAGGTTGTGGTCGACGCCCGGAATATAGGCCGTTACCTCTTTACCGTTGCTCAGTCGGACGCGGGCGACCTTACGCAGGGCGGAATTGGGCTTCTTGGGCGTCATGGTCTTGACCAGCACGCACACGCCTCGCTTCTGGGGGCACTGTTCCAGCGCCACGTTCTTTTTCTTGGCCGCTTGCTTGCGCCGAGGCCTGCGAACCAGTTGATTAATCGTCGGCATTCTTTAATCCTCTGTTGGTCGGTTCATCAGTTCGTCGGTTCATCGCTTTTACCGGTATCCGGCACCTTTCACTAATCAACCGATTCACTGATTTACTGATCAACTATCTTTATTCCTGTCCTGTCAGTGCTCGTTGGACGGCCTGTTGGATCTGCGCTTCGGTCAGTTCTTCTTCGGCTTCGACTGAAAGCAGTTCGGGTAGTTCTACGGAAGCCCGTTTTATTTTTATATCCATATACGGTTTGAAAGTTGTTCCCGCCGGTAGCAGGTGTCCAAGGATGACATTTTCCTTTAAACCGATGAGGTTGTCCACCTTTCCGGCAAGGGACGCTTCGGTAAAGACCTTTGTCGATTCCTGGAAACTGGCGGCAGAGAGGAAACTGTCGGACTGGAGTGCGGCCTTTGTGATACCCAGCAGGAGCGTTTTTGCCGTTGCGGGTTTGGCTTTGCGTGTCTTTGCGATGTCGCCTCCGGTGGCCTTGGCATCGGCGTTGACCTGCTCGATCTTCTGGCGCAAGACGATCTCGCCGTCGATGAACTCCGTATCGCCGGCCGATACGATCTTCAACGATTTTGCCAGTCTTTCGTTCTCGGCTCGGAACTTGAACTTATCGACCACTTCTCCCGGCAGCAGTTTGCTGTCGCCGATGCTCTCGACCATCACCTTTCGCAGCATCTGCGAGGCGATTACTTCGACGTGCTTGTCGTTGATGCTCTGCCCCTGGCTGCGATAGACGTTCTGTACCTCGGTCAGCAGATACTGTTGAAGCGCTTCTTCGCCTCGGATATCGAGTATGTCGTGGGGGACCAGAGGCCCTTCGGTCAGCGAGTCTCCCGCCTCGACGTGATCGCCGGTATGCACCAGCAGGTGTTGGTCGTGCCCGACGTGATGCTCCCGCTCCATACCGGACTCGCTGCGAACGATAACGGTCATTTTTCCCCGGCGTTTATCCGTGGACAGTTCGACGCGCCCTGAGATTTCCGCCATTGCCGCCGGTTCCTTCGGCTTGCGGGCCTCGAACAATTCGGTAACGCGGGGCAGCCCGCCTGTGATGTCCTGCGTACCGGAAATTTCACGAGGTTGACGCGCCAGCAAGTCGCCGGGGCGGACATCTTGTCCTTCGGACACCTCAATTCGCGCCTTGGCGGGAAGGTAATGGAAGTCGAGAATCTTTCCGCTCTTGTCTTCCACGACGATTCGCGGGTGCTTCTCGCCCTTGTGCTCGATAACGATGTAGTGCCCGCCGTAGTCCCGTTCCACTTCCGAGCGAACGGTCTCGCCTTCCTCGATATCCTGGAATCGAACGATACCGGCGACTTCGGCCAGGATGGGCACGCGGTGCGGGTCCCACTTAACCAGTCGCTGGGACGATTTCACACTAGCGCCGTCTGCCGCCAGTACCGACGCACCGTAGGGAACCTTGAATTTTTCGATTTCCCGACCCTTAGCGTCGAGAATGGCGATTTCACCGTTACGATTCAGCGCCACCCATGCCTTGCCTTTAGTGACCTTGGCTGGAGCGAACTTCAAATCGCGGTACTTCAGCGTCCCGGCGGAACTGCAACGTAATTCCGATTCTATAATATCCCTCGTTGCTACTCCACCGGTGTGGAACGTCCGCATAGTCAACTGCGTACCGGGTTCGCCGATGGACTGGGCGGCGATAATCCCCACAGCCATGCCTTCCTCGACCAATTGCCCGGTTGAAAGGTCAAGCCCGTAGCATTTCGCGCACATACCCAAAGGCGAGTCGCAGGTCAGCGAGCTGCGAACACGGATCGTCTCCAGGCCCAATTCCTCTATCTGGGCGGCCACTTCTTCGGTGATAATGTCGCTCTCTTTGACAATCGCCTCGTCGGTGATGGGATTGATGATGTTCTCCCTGGCGACGCGCCCTATAATCAGTTCCGACAGAGGTACGTCTATCTGCTCGCCCTTGTAGATGGCGCTTTTGGTAACACCCTTCAGCGTTCCGCAGTCCAGTTCGGTAATGATCATATTTTGTGCGACGTCGGCGAGTTTTCGCGTCAGGTATCCCGAATCGGCGGTTTT
>DAOVLS010000323.1 GCA_030631125.1 Planctomycetales bacterium | reverse complement strand
GTGCGCCGTAACTCCACTCGGTAACCATGAACTCACCGCCGAAGCCCTCTGCCCGGCAAAACTCCTTGAATGCCCGGACGTCGGCGGTGTAACTCTTGACGACGGGCAATTCCGGGTCGTGCTGGTAGAAGGGATGCCAGCCGATCAGGTCCACTTCGCGTGCAAAGGCCCGCACCGCCTTCAGGAACGGCTTTTCGGCGGCCTTGGCTGCCAGTTCGGCCTTGCTCAAGGTACTTATCCCGAAGCAGGAATTCTTCCAGCCCCAGCCCGCGACCGAGCCGAGCATTATCTTTGATTTGGGGCAGACCTCGCGCAGGATCGGGATAGTCGCCCGGACCACCGCCAGGTAGTGGTCAACGTTGACCGGGCCGCCCCAGTATAAGGAGATGTTCCACTCGTTCCATATCTCAAAGACCTTCACCCGGCCGCAGAATTTCTCGGCCATGAATCGCACGTATCGCTTCCATGCCTCCAGTGCCTCCGGCGTGGTCGGGGGCAAAGGGTTTTCGTAATACCATTCCCAAAGTTGCGGGAGTTTTCGGGTGGGGTCTTTGTGCGTGTAGTGCCGATTGCCGCCGTCCAGCGCCATGACCACGTCAATGCCATGATCCACCAGGTCGGTTATCGCCTGGTCGGTCACAGGGTCCAGAACCAACTTGCCCTTTTCCTTCTCTACCCAATGCCAGTTGATGGTGTCGTCGTGATAGCCTACGCGGACCCACTTCAGCCCCAGGTCATAGTGGATGGGCCAGTACCACTGGTGGGCTACGAGCGGTTCGCCGGGGGTATGATGCGTTGAGTTGACCGTGATGCCGGTGCCGCGCGTTGCCAGGGCGAGGTTGTCGCCTTGCGGGCTGAGGACCTCGACCTCGGCTATGGAAAATGAGAAGCCCCAGTTCTCCACGCGGGGAAGGTTCCGGCCTATGATCCAGATTTGCTTTGCGGGTCGGGCGTCGAATGTGAATTCAAACTCCAGCCGGTCGGGTGCGTCGCCGCTGGGGCCTTCGAAGACCGTCTCCCAATGCCATCCGTCTCGGCTGATCTTGATAGTCAGTTCCGCCGGTACACCCATGCCGACCTCGACGGCGCCTTCGTCCAGCGACACGCTGCCGACGATGCCTCGCTTCGGCCCGGGCGGGCGCTTCCGCAGCACGACCTTGGAAATGTCGCGCTCGACCGGCAGATCGAGGCGGATCCATATCGGCTCGACGTCCGGCTGCGCCTGGCCCTCGCTGCTCCAGCAGGTCTGCACGTCGCCGTCGATCAGGTGGATCGCCTCCAGCGGGAGGTAGTCGTTTTCCGGCGTTCGTGGCATCCGCGGCGCGGTCGCGCCCAGGCGATTGCTGCGGATCTCCCAACTCTTCTTGGGCTGAATCTTCCGCAGCGGCGAATCATTGCCCTTCTGAACCAGCGGATCGTCAATCAGGTCGGGGCTTTGACCGAGGATGCTGGTGTAGCCGTAAGAATAAAGCGGTACGCCGTCGCAGACGGCCCGCACAACGTGGTTGTCCGTCGGCTTGTTTTTTCTCTTGTTCATCTTGCGATACTCCTTCTGACGGGAACGCGACACGAATCGGCGAATAACCTATTCCCCGCTCACACCTGAAACCAGTAAAAAATACCCCCCGGCGACAATTTTTTTGTAACACATAAGATTTGACTGTCGCCGGCGATTCGATAGCATGTCTTACCTTGAGAACTTCTTGCCAGGGCATCACCTATGAAGATATCACTGAACTGGTTGACGGATTACGTTGACGTATCGTCCATGCCCGCGGGCGAACTGGCCGATGTGCTTACGCGCATCGGGCTGTGCTGCGAGGGAATCGACGAAACAGACACCGACATCGTCCTGGACCTGGAGGTAACCTCCAACCGCCCGGACTGCCTGGGCCATATCGGCGTCGCGCGCGAATTGGCAGCGGCGCTGTCTCTGGAGTTGAAACTGCCGGACTTATCGAGCGTGCCGGTTGGCACGACGGGCGTGGAGAAACTGACCGGCGTCGAGGTGCTCGACCCGGACCTTTGCCCGCGATACACCGCACGGGTCATTCGCGGCGTGAAGGTCGGGCCGTCGCCGTCGTGGATGGTCGAGCGGCTCGAAGCGGTCGGGCTGCGGGGGATTAACAACGTCGTCGATGTAACCAACTACGTCCTGATGGAGTTCGGCCAGCCTCTGCACGCATTCGACCAGAAGCGTCTGGCAGAGGGCAGAATTATTGTCCGCCGAGGCCGGAGCGGGGAACAGATCGTCAGTATCGACGAGACTCGCTGCACGCTGACCGACGAGATGCTGATTATCGCAGACGCCGAGAGGCCCGTCGCGGTGGCCGGCATCATGGGCGGGCTGGAGAGCGAAGTCGGCGACGACACGACCGACATTCTCGTCGAAAGTGCGCAGTTCGACCCGCTGACCATCCGCAAGGCCGCTCGTGCGCTGTCGCTGATGAGCGAGTCGTCCTACCGCTTCGAGCGAGGCGTGGACCCGGTTGCCGTCGAGGCCGCTTCCCTGCGAGCGTGCCAACTGCTGCTCCAGGTGGCCGGCGGCGAACTCGCCTCCGGCGTCATCGACGTCCGGGCCAAGCCTTATGAACCGCCGGAAGTAACTCTGCGTACCGACCGCTGCCGGAGGCTTCTGGGTGTGGATATTGACGATGCTGTGCAGGCGGAAATCCTTGGTCGCCTCGGCCTGACGGTCGAGTCCCAAAGCGGAAAAATCGTTTGCGGGATTCCACCCTGGCGTGCGGACCTGATGCGCGAAGTTGACCTGATAGAAGAGGTCGCCCGTCTGCACGGATACGATAAAATTCCTCTCTGCGACGAGGTAACGCATCCGGTCGTCGGCGATGCTCCGGGTGAACGTTTCCGTCGGGAACTTCGGGACGTCCTGGCCGCCGCCGGGTTCGACGAGGCCATTACGTACAGTTTCACCGACGACAAGGACGCCGCCCTTTTCGGATTCGCCACCGGTCTGCACGTCGATGCCGTCGTCCGGCGAACGAACAACATGCTCCGACCCACGCTGCTCGGGTCGCTGCTGCGGGCGTGCAAGACCAACCAGGACGTCGGCAACGAGGACGTGAACCTGTACGAATTGGCTGCGGTCTTCCCGCAAAGTGAATCCGGCGACCTGCCCGAAGAATACACTGCTCTGGGGATGGTAACGCAGTGCGACCTGTCGCATCTGCGCGGCGCGTTGGAAGCCGTGATAAAACAATTAGCACCGACGGCGAAAATCGAAATCGTCCCCGGTCCGGTTACCGGACTGGCCGATAGCGAGGCCGCTACGGTTCATATCGCCGGTCAGGCGCTTGGACTTATCGGAATGGTCTCCCCGAAGGTGCTGGATTATTATGGTCTGGAAAGGCCTTGCGCCGTAGCGATGATGAATTTCGAGGTTTTGATGGGTTTTGCCGCGAGTGGGCGGTCCTACACGCCGCTTCCGAAGTTCCCCGCCGTTGGGCGCGACTTGTCGCTGGTGGTCGATGAAGGCGTTACCTGGGGGCAATTGGCAAGCGTGATAGATTCGGCAGACCAGCCCATGCGGGAATCGCTGCGATATGTCGGAACGTACCGCGGCAAGCAGGTCCAGGCCGGGAAAAAGTCCGTAACTCTCTCGCTGACCTATCGTTCAGACGAAGGGACGCTCCGGGGCGAACAGGTTGATGATATAGTCGCCCAGATCGTCGCCGCCCTCGGCAAACAACTCGGCGCAGAACTGCGATCGTGAAATCCAGGTCGCAGCGTTGGAATGGAAGCAATTATATGCCGTCAAATCACCCCAACATCCTGCTGATAACCTCCGACCAGCAGCATTACAGTGCGCTGGGAGCGGTGAATGACCGGATTCAGACGCCGGCGCTGGACCGGCTTTGCGACGAAGGTGTG
>DAOVLS010000349.1 GCA_030631125.1 Planctomycetales bacterium | reverse complement strand
TCCCCCGTCAGCCGCTCCAGGCGATAGTATCGCTGGATGATGATTTCGAGATAATCGGCCTGCTGTTCGTACAGTCCCGCCAGATATGGATGGCGCAGGTTTTTGACGGCGCGGAGGCCCCGGGCCTCAAGACCGACCTGCCCGACGGGCTTTCCGATCCGTCCCGGAAGCACGCCGGCGAAACGCTCGTTGTAATTCGCCGCCTTGACGGCGGGGCCCAGGAAAAATACGGCCGAACCCCCATCGCGGACGAAATCGACCACGGCGGCGGCCTGGGCGACGGTGAATTCCGGCACGTCGGCGAAGAATACCGCCTGCACGCCGTCCAGTGAATCCTTTCCGAACTGCTCGATCCCGACCGTCCGCCGGCGAATGGACCAGACATCGACCGAATCCATCGCCACGGCCAGCATGGCGGCGGAATCGTACACGCCGCCGACCTCGCCGCCCCCGCGGACAAGCACCGCGCGGACCTGACCCCCAAGAGAGAGACTGAACCGCCGAACGTTGTCAATGACAAGGTCGTCTGCCTCCCTGACGGCTACCTGCCCGACGTGAACGCCTGGCGAGGTAAAGGTATGGCCGAACCGCACGGCCGTCCTTGTCGGGCCTTCGGCGCTCGCTGCGGGGAGGATCTTTCGCACCGGCTCGCCTGACTCGGTTCGGTCAACCTGGAGCCAGACGTGCACTTGCCTGTCCGTCGCCGAGGAGTTGACCAGAGAGGCAGTGAAATCCACCTCCCGCCCGACGATTCGCCCGTCGCTTATTTTCAGGTTCTCGATCCCGACGTTCACAGGCGTGGCCCCGGAACAATCCAGAAGCATCAGCGGAACATCGGCTTCTTCCAGTTCCGCCATCCCGGCGAGGCGCTCGAAACTTATACGCTGCATGTCGGAGAAGATGTAAATCGCCTTCTGCGGGGCGGTGCTGTTTTTCAGCAGCGTCAGCGCCTCTCTGACACACTCGGCTATCGCGGCCCTGCCCGATGAAAGATGCGCCTGCGACAAACCCTGACGATGTACCTCCAGGTCGCTCCGCAGGTTTTCGGGTCGGTCGGCTGAATTGGTCAGTATCAACGCTGCGGTGGTGGGCCTGTCGGCTCCGCCGAGGAGTTTGGCGGCCTCTCGCCGGGCTGCGTCAAAACGCGACTCGCCGCGGCGGGCCACGCCCATCGAATAAGAGTTATCGACGATAATAACGGCGGCGAAACGCCTGTCGGCCCAGAAGCCGGTAGTTGATTTCAGGATGGGTTCAGCCAGCGCCATCGCCAGCAGCGCCAGCAGCGCCGATCGTATCAGCAGCAGAAGCCAATGCTCCAGTCTGCGCCGGCGGGCGGTCTTCTCCATCCCCATTTTCAGAAACCGCAGCGTCGGGAAAAGTTCCTGCGGCGCGCGCACCGACGCCAGCAGGTGCAGCACCAGCGGTATCGCCGCCGCCAGCAGACCCAGCAGCAGCAAAGGGGATATGAATGTAATCGCCAGCGTCGTCATCGAACCAATCGCCTCCTCCGCGATAAATAATTCAGCAGCATCAAATCGTAAGGCTGGTCGGTGCAGGCCTGGACGTATTCGATGTTCCGGTCGCTGCACTCCTTGCGGTAGCGTTCGATGAATGAATTGACCTCTTCGCGGTAGGAATCTCGCAGCAGACGTGGATCGACCTGCATTTTTTCGCCGGTCTCCATGTCAACAAAGTTGGTCATCTTCCTGAACGGGAAATCCAGTTCCGCACGGTCGAACAGGTGGAACAGGATTAATTGATGCTTCTTGTAGCAGAAATGCTGGAGCGCCCGCATTACCTCGGACTGGTCGTCGTAGAGGTCGGAGATGACGATTATCAGCCCGCGTTTTGCGATTCTTTCAGCCAGTTCGTGAAAGGTTCCGGCTACGGCGGTTTGCTTTCCGGGTGTGAGTTTTTCCAGACCTGTGAAGAGACGGTCCAGGTGCGCCGGTGTCGATGCCGGTGGAAGGTGCAGGCGAATCTTCCTGTCGAAGGCGACCATTCCGACCGTATCCTGCTGACGGCACATAAGATAGGCCAGGCACGCTGCCAGGAAGCAGCCGTACTGGTACTTGGTAACCTCGCCGCTGTAGCGATAGTTCATCGAGCCGGAGATGTCCAGCAGGATGTACGCCCGCAGGTTGGTCTCCTGCTCGTACTGCTTTATGTAATAGCGGTCGGTCCTTGCCCAGGCGACCCAGTCGAGATGCCGCAGGTCGTCGCCGGGGGAGTATTCCCGCTGGTCGGAAAACTCCACTGAAAAACCCTTGTGCGGGCTGCGATGCAGGCCTGAGATGAACCCCTCCACCACCTGGCGGGCAAGGAGATTCAGGTTGGCGAACTTCGCCAGTCGGTCAGGCTCAAAATACAGGTACGGCGACTTCGCCATAATCACTCCAGCCTTTTTTTAGCAGGGATGCAAGGGATACAGGGGATAAGAGATAATATTAAAAAAAACCGACGTTCGTTGTCATTTTTTAACTAATTTTTTTATCCCGTGCATCCCGTGCATCCCTGCTAATTTTTCTTTAAGAATACCAGCGACATTTGCCCGTAATCGCGTTTATCGCGTACGGACAAAGGTTTTAACGTATCAGGCAGGATAATGTTTCGCCGGCATCGGAAGATAACCAGGCCGTCGGAGGCGAGTTTTTCCGCCAGCGGGGCGAATAATTTTTCGACGGCTTCGTTCCACCGCCATCGTTCCGGTAGCGAATAAGGCGGGTCCACAAAGGCGAGGTCTATCGGTTCGTCGATCTCGTCGAGCCGGCGGCGCAGGTGTCGCATAATATCGCCGGGCCATATCCGGCAGCGGTTGGCAAGCCCCATCGCGTCGATATTGCGCTTCAGGCGGTCCAGTGCGGAGCGGTCCCGCTCGGCGAAGAAGCAGAATTTCGCGGCCCGGCTGATGGCTTCAAGCCCGATACTTCCCGTCCCACTGAACAGGTCCACCACTACCGCGTCGTCAACGGTCTCTCCGAGGATGTTGAACAGCGCGACCTTGACGCGCGAGGTTATCGGACGTGTAGCCGAACCCTTCGGAGGAAGGAGATTACGACCTTTGTGTTGACCGGCGATAATACGCATTTTAAAAGCAATCAGCGGTCAGCAATCAGCAATCAGCGGTCAGATGCTAATTTTGTTATATGTTTTTTGCTGAAGGCTGATTGCTGAACGCTGACCGCTATATGACAGTATCGCATCGTCGGCGGGATATTTCCACTGGCATATCTTCGGCGGGAAGATTAGTGTTAAAAGGTGCGCCCCGACCAAGGAGCGAGGGCCGGGGCGCGGGGCATTGGTGCCGGGCCGGTGAGGCCCGGCGTGCGGCTGCGTCGGTTGCCACTTGAAACATAAGATACAAAATCGCGACAGGCAAATACCGGCCATGAAAAATCTCAAAATCAGGTGAAAAGACCATGAAATCGCTACAAATTATTCTGCTGACCGTAGCGTCTATTTGCACCGGCTGCATACCCACGGGCAGGCCTGTGTCCAGCCCTCCCGACGTCGCCGATGAGAATTTCAACACCGCCTGGGACGCCGCCAACGAAGTGCTTCGCAAGTATCGTTTTATCATCGACCGCGCCGACCGGCGGGAAGGCG
>DAOVLS010000027.1 GCA_030631125.1 Planctomycetales bacterium | reverse complement strand
CGGGTATCCACCAGTGCATCGGGCCGGCGCCGAAGGTCTCTTTGGACAGGTCAATCCACCCCCAGGCGCTGCCGGTAGAGCCTCCTATTCCCGGCAGGAATCCGCACTGCATCCCAAAGTACCAGTGAATTGAATCCGAGGGGCTGCTGTTCCAAAAAACCTTGTTTCCTCTGCCGTCATCACCGTGAATCCTTGGAAAACCCGGCGACGCCTGATTAGGGTATCTGACTGTATATTTTCTCGATCGATCACACTTTACCCGGCACCTCCACGTGCCGTGGGCGATATCAGAATCGATAGACAATCCTCTTCCGGCCAGGAAGGCTCTGCTTGCATCGGAACGTATCTTTCCGCGTTTGTCTTTAGTGTTCCATTCGGGAAGCGGCCTGCCCCATGGATCCGGTTCTGTCCTTGTTTTCACCTTGCAGTCGCTGAAATAGTCAAACAGGTCCGGCGCTTCGGCTTTCGTCAAGGTCGAAATCACCCATTCCTGATGTATCAGGCCGTCCTTATTGGAGGCAGCCAGATGAATCTCCCATGTTCCTTTCTCATTCGGTACTGTCCAGATGAGCGAATTGCCCTTTGCCTCCTGCACCTTTTTGTTCACCCGCCATTCGTGTTTTTCTACGTTCTCTGCTTTTACCTGAAAGGTTATTTTGTCCCCGGGTTTGACCAGGTACATCTTATCTTCGGCATTGTCCTTATTCCGGGGATGGCCGCCGGTGGAGCTGAAGCCTTTTATTACCGGTGGTTCCGCATAGACAAGAGCATTTGCCGGAAATACCAGAAACACCCCGGTCAACGCCGCCAGCAGTGCATTCGTTATCCGTATCCTTGACATTCTCTGTTTCCTTTCCTTGCGGCTGGTTGGTTCTCCGTGGTGTCCGGGGTCTCCGGCGGGCTTTATCTGTGTAGTTATTTCACTCCGGTCAGTTCCTTCGCAGCCGACATTAACACCGGCTCGACGCCTTCGGAAAAACCGGCGGGATACCAGAAAAACTTGTGCCATTCGTAGCATTTCCTGCTGCCATCCAGCCGAGCGAACCTCGTCGAAGGCAGATACCCGACATAGCCATTGGCAAAGCCGACGATAAACAGATTCTTGCAGCCTAATTCCTTCCGCATTCGCAGGCCCACCTCGACAAACAACTCACCGGGAACCGCCAGCAGGGCGATATCGTCTCCCAGTCGCAGCAACTGGACCTCCCCGGCAATCGCCTTCGGGGCGGTCCCGTCCCGCAGCGATGGAAGGATTCGTTCTTCCCAGGTGGTGTCCCTGCCCGCCTTGCGTTTCGCTTCCAACTGCTTCCGGACTTCCTCCGCCGAGGGCAAAGGAACCATCGGAAACTTGACTTGCTTTGAGGCAATACTGATCCGTCTTGGCTGATTGTTTGTTTTTACCTGCTCCAGAACCGACAAGGCCACACCGGCAATAATCCTGCCCCATCGCCGGGCGTCTTTGGCGCCGCCGTAGGCAAAACCGAGCGAGCCTCGCCTCGTTTTCCGCAGCCATTTTATCTTCAAATCCCCCGCCGCCCCGTTGATGAACATGGCCGTCATCTTCCCGTTATAAACCTTCTCCAGCGTTTCCTGGAGGAAGCCGGGGAAATCACCGCAGAACTGCCTGCCCCAACTCATCACGGTCGGATGAGCGGCGAAGTTGACCACCGCGACCAGCGGCGTCCCGTCCATGCGGTCTATGCGCAGGACCGACAGCGTCTCGTCGGTCGGGCCGGCGGGGTAGGGACCCCACCTGAAGGCGAGCCGGCCTTTCGGTGTGGGAATCCAGCGGTTGATATTGAAGGGGGCATGTCCATGACCCACGCCGACCCTTACCTCGACCAGGCGCGTCTTGGCCAGGGCTACCGCACCTGCCATCTTCGCGACCAACTGGTCCAGGTAATTCTGATCGGGCACGTTTTTCCCCCCGGGGCCCCATGCCTGGCGCATGGAGGTGGGAGAGCAGTGCGTGTGCGAGGCTGCGAACATAACGTGCGAACCGGGGATGCCGGTCGTCTTCTCGATACGCCGGCGCGTCTCGGCCACGACTTTTTTGCCCAACAGGATTAAATCAACGGTTACCAGTGCCGTGGCGGTCTTCCCGTCGTCCAGGACCAGCGCCTTTGCGAACAGTTCGCCGGCAATGCCCATGGTCTTCCTTCCGCTGTTGGTTATAGCGCCGACGGGAGGCGTGATCTTGACCGTCGCAACACCCGCCTTCAGTCCGGTCGCCTTGCCGTTCTGCGCAGCCGGTTGGACTTTATTGCCCGTTATCGTTTCCCGATATACGTCCATCGGGGTTCCAACCTCCGGCGGGGTCTTGGCTGTCCTGTCGTAGAGGTACAGGATGATGTACTCAAGTTTGCCTGCGACCGGACAGGTAAAGACAAACTCGCCGCCCTTTTCCATCGTTACCTGCCGGGAGTAATAAAGGGCTTTACCAGGCGCTTTGTCGTCCCGGAAGCGTGCGGTCATTCGCCACTTGCCGGCGTAGGTGGCCTTCCACTTGCAGGTGTACTTTTCGCCGGCTTTGACGACCTTGCCGTCAACCTTACCGCCTTTCAGCGGCGTCCCGATAATCTCAGGATGCCAGCAGCCCGGGGAATTAATTACGCCGACGACGATTTTCTGGTTGCCGAGGCATCCGTAGGGCGCGCTCCAGACCCCGGCGTTTCCGCTACGTTTCAAAGATCCCTTTTGCCAGGGAGGCCATTTATCCAACCGTCCGCCCGGAGCCCAGTTGAGGTAAGGCCTGGCCACCTTCCACGAGGGATATGTCATCGTCCACATGAACTGTCCGCCGGTCATCTGGAGGTCGATGAGCATCTTGCTTCCCGGCGGAGTCATCGGGTATGTGCCCCAATGCGGTTTGTCCTTAGCCGCCCTGGTGGTGTCAATCCGCCTGGTTGGATGGACGGGTTGATCCGGTGCACCGCTCCGGCCATAGGTCTTGTAGCGGTCCTCCGCCGAGTCAAATACGTAATCGTTGCCGTCCTTGTAATTGGGCACCAACATCACGCGCGCCTCGCCGTGATAGCCCGTTTCATCGGCCTTTTTGCCCTTGACGGGAGTTATCTCAAGCCAGTGCCTGCCAGCGAGTATCCGATACCGACCCGCGTTGACCTTATCGGTGGGTTTTGTCTTGCTGCTGGTGGCGAAGTTCACGACCATTGCCTCGGAGACGGTGTTCTTCTCGATTTGGTTCCGGCGGGGTTGGCTGTCGTAGTGGTGAACCCTTCCGCCGTCCTCCCACCAGACACGGTACATGGCGTTGTGGATGGAGTGCTCGTGGCCGTACCTCTTTGCATCGGGGTTGGTCTTGCCCAGTTTGGCGTAGAGGATAGGCCCCGACTGCTTGCCGGAGTGAAGAAACAGGAACATGTGGTCGTTCTCCATCACGGCTTCGCCTTTGAACTTATGATCGGTCTTGCCGTAGGGAACCCGGGTCCACGTGGCCCGGTCCTTCCAGGCTACGAAGCCCACATAGAAATGAGTGTATTTCCTGTTCGTGTCCCAGATTCTGACCGTTCCGGGTTTGAGCGGACCGTACCCTTCGCCTTTGTTGATCGCTCCGGCTTCATCGGCGGCGAATCCGCTCACCGGAGACGCCAAAATCACAACGGCCAACGCCGCCAACAGCACACTCGTCGTTCTCGTTACCGACATTTTTTGTCTCCTTACTCTGCTTTATCCGAACCTTCGTTTGTCTTCTTTGGGGAACTGTCTTTCGATGTCGTGCTGATGCCGGGGAAAACCAGTTTTTTCCCGCCGGCTACGCTCCAGGAAACAACCTTGCCGTCCCGGCAGCGGACGACCGCACAATGCCCGTCCGTCTGAATATCCTTGTCACGGAACCCCTTCTGCCCAATCGAAAATACCACGTGGTCAATCTTCTCGCCAACACGGATCACGAAGTGAGCGCCTTCGTCCGATTCGGTTACGATGCGGAGTTCGACCCTGGGCTGGGATTTTTCATAAGGCAACAGCATCATCGGGAAGGTAACTCGACCGTCTTTTTGAGACGGGGCATCGAACGCCACCCAGTCGATGTCGCGGTATGATCCTTTGAAACCAAGGCCCCTCACCGACGCCCTGCCTTTGCCTCGCCGGGTCTTGAAGGTTCGGCCTATAGGCCTAACGAGCAGGCCCGGGGCCTTTGTGCTTGCGAAGCCGCCGCCCTTTGCGACCAGGTCGGTCGGCGAATGAAAATACCACGAGAGCGTATGCCCCGCTTTGGCGGTCCGGGCGACGTCGTAGATTATCCAGTAGTCCGGCTTGACGAAGGCGACGCAGCGGCGCCAGACGACGCCCTTGCCCTTGACCAGGGGTACTTCCTCATCCCCCGGCCTGAGCACAGTCGCGTCTTTGTCCCAGCCGAGGGTCGTGGCGGCGAAGAAATCCAGACCCGACTGTGAGTCCCAGACGACGTCGCGGCCCTGGGCGACGGCACGGTCGATCTCGCCGTCATCGACTACCAACATGTTGTGAGCGCGTGAGGCGTTGTACCAGGGATTATTGAGCGGATCGTCGTAACTCACCCCCAGCCCTGCGTCTATAGACAGCGCCCGCCCGAAGGCGCTGATCTCAAAGTCGAGTATGTCCCGATGGGTGTGCCATACCCTGTCAGGCCCATAGTTCAGCAACATGTAGCGTGCCCGCCCCGTCCAGTCGCTGCGCATCACGGCGAAGCCCGAATCCGGAAAGTTAATCGAGGTGTGCTTCGGCGGGGCGACCTCTCCGTCGATTTTGCCTCCGAGCAGGTTTTTCGCCACGAAGAGGAAGTCCTTGCGATTGAACAGTTTTCCGGCCTGGGTGAGCGTTCCGGGGCCGAAGACCCCACGACCGCCGTCGTTGATTCCGCTGAGGTGCCCTTCGGGGGTTGTCATGTACATCCAGAACTCTGCGCTTCGTTCCAGTCTGGCGTCAATCCGCCGCACCATCCCGGCGTAGGCGGGCCTGTCCTCCAAGGACCGGGCCAGCCTCATCAGTCCGTAATAGACGCCGAACATGTAGGAGGATGGGCACCTCTCGGAGTGACACCCGTCACTGAAGAAATCCCGTTCGGCATGCTCGGCAATCCGCTGCACGCCGGTCCGCACCCACCCCTGCGCCTCGGCGAACTCCGGAACTGCAAGACCTATCTTCACCAGCCCGGAACAGCCGGTTACCTGCCAGTTGCCCTTGTCGTAACCCATCTTTTCCAACTCGACCAGCCATCGCCCCGAACCGAGCAGCGTCTTGAGCATCCGCTCGTGGGTAAGGGCGGTCCGCTTGGAAAACGGCCGGCGGTAGAATTCGATGAATGTCTCCGCGCGAATACCAACGCCCAACTCGTTCCAGATAACAGAGAAAACAGAGGGACTCTTTACGTCGTCCCGCTGCTCGTACCACTGGTTGAACAGTTTGTCGAAGCAGGCGAGGTACTTCTCGTCGCCCGTCGCCTGGTAAGCCCTGAGCAGCGACCTGGACCAGCCCCAGTAATGGAAGCCGCCCTTCCCGCCGGCGCCGTAGCCGTCCGTGTTGAAGTCCACCACCGGGCCGTGCTTAATCGTTATGCCGCCCCAGCCGCTGATTTCGTGACGTATGATGCCGGCGGCGCGTTCCAGGCGCCGCTTGTTCGGGGTTTTTTGCGGCGAAGGAGGTTTTACCTGATGCGTCCTGGCCCAGTAGATCGCCCATGCGCGGTAGGCCGCCTTATAGTCGCGGGACTTGACGGCCTTGTTGACTTCTTCCAGCCCGGGCCCGGCGAGATCCAGCGATGCAAAGACTTCCTCGTCGCTGATGTGTTTGATCTTCTTGTCCAGGTAGTCCGGTTCCATCCAGAGGCCCTTAGCCATCGCCCCACCTCGCCAGTCCATCACACCTGCTTTGGCGTCGGCCTTGTCGGTGCCGATATACACGTCATCGACGAAGAATACCGCGCCGGATTTTACGTCGCGGTTGAATCCGTGGACGACAAACGTCAGCACTACCCGTTCGGTTTCAGCGCCGGTGGTGAACGAACCCATGTGCCTCAGCCAGTCGTCCTTTGGAATTACCTCTATGCCCGCGATACTGCGGTCCACGCCGCTGCCGTCGGCTTTGAATTCCCGCGGCCAGACTGTGATCCCGCGGTTAAAACCTTCGCCCCTGATGTGGAACGAGAAGTAATACTTCGTATTGGGTTTGACGGGAACGGCACCGGCGCCTTTGATCGCACCGGTTTTCCCCACGGCAAGGCCAGTGTAGGCGCGGCCGCGTCCTCCGAAGCCCGTAACCTTCAGGTACGCGCTGCGTTTTCCGCCGTGACGGACCTTATGTGTCGCGCCCGCATCGGAAGGTGTATTACCATATCGGCCCCAGCCTTCCGGCAGTTTGCCGGCCTGGCCCTTCTCCGCCCCGGGATTGGGGGCGATGTTGGTCGTTCCGGCCTCATCGGCGGGATCTGCGGGTATGGTTTCCGCTGCGGGCTTCTTCCCCTGGATCGCCTCGCGGTAAATGTCCATCGGAGTATAGACGTCCTTTGGAGTCTCTTTCGTCCGGTCGTAGAGGTACATCACCAGGTACTCAAGCGTCCCCGAAACGGGGCTGGTGAATTCGAAGGCGGAACTTGTTGTATCGGCCTTTTTGACGATCACTTCCCGGGTGTAGTATTTCTCGTCTATGGCTCCGGTCATGCGCCACTTGCCCGGGTAGAGCGGCCTCCAGGAAGCGCCTTTCATGAAGGGGTATCCGGCGCCTATCTCCTTGGCGTAAGATCCGTAGCCCAGGCGCGTCCGCACGCATTTCCACCGCCCTGTGAATTTCTCGCCGGCCTTGACCTTCGCGTCGATCTTCTGGTAGTGCCAGTACCCGAACCGGAGCGAGCCGATAATGATCGGTTCGGTCTCATCGCCGAAGTAGGCGAACGGTGCGGTCCATACACGAGTCTTACCTTCCCCTATCCAATCCCATCCACGGTGCCAACCTCTCTGGGAGAGGTAGATGTGTGGCCTGGCCTTCTTCGGCGTGGGCCAGGTTACCACGTATATCTGGTCGTCGTCCATCATCAGGTCGAGCATCATTCGGCTCTTGGCGGGGAAATCGCACCGAGCGCCGGTCTTGGGATGGTGGCGCGCGAAGTGGATGGAATCGGCCACGAAATCGTTACCGTTCTTTCCTGCTTCCGGCACGATGGCGATGCGGGTCTCACCGTGCATGCCCTGTTCGGTAGCCATGCGCACGGGGGTGATTTTCACCCAGGGCTTACCGGCCAGTATCCTATAGACGGTCGTAACTTTAGAGCCTCTGCGAGGGAGCGATTCGCTCTCTACGGCGATCTCGCCGGGCGCGTTCTTGACGATACGCGCCTTGTTCGATCCCTGCCCGTAGTTCCGCAGTCCCGACCCGGCGGGGGAGTGGGACCTGTAAAGTTCGTTGTCGCCGCCGGGTGTGCCTTTGTCATCCACCTTGGGATAGATAAAGATGGCGTCAAAGTTGTGGCCGTGAAGATGTATCCAGAAATTTGTCCCCTCCAGGGCGCAGTCGCCCTTGAATTTATAGTCCGTCGTACCGTAGGGGACCTGTATCCAGTTCTCCCGGTAATACCACCCGCCCTCTTTGTGGAAAAAGCCCTTGATTTTTTTGGTACATTTCTTTCCCAGGTCCCATATCCTCACCGTCCCTTCCGGCAGGGCGCGATAGCCGGTTTTGAGCACAACAGGTGCGGGTTTGGATGCCGGGGTCTTGTCGGTAGCGGAAGTATGCGACGAAAGGGCGGCAAATATAACGACCACCGCCGACAATACGATTGTTGTTCGTCTCATTAGCATTTCTGTCCTTTTTTTAAAGCCGCGGCTACGTCTGCACTAAACACGCCGGGCGCAGCCGGGTTCCCTTTCCGGATGATTTATTTCCGTTGCGTGTTATCTGGCGGGTTTCTTTCCCAGGATCGCCTCGCGGTAGATGTCCATCGGGGTATAGACATTCCGGGGAGTCTCTTTCGTTCGGTCGTAGAGGTATATCAGCACGTAGTCCAGTTTTCCGGAGGCCGGCGGTTTGAACGCCAGTCGCTTCTTGCCTACACCCGCCTTGTCAATGGTTATTTCACTTGTGTAATACTTTCCGCCGATGCGGCTGATGATCCGCCACTTGCCGGCGTACGTCGGCCACCAGGGCCCGCCGGTCTTGAACGGCGATTCAGGCGAAACCCTCTTGAGACGAGTAAAGGCTACCTTCCAATTGATGATGAATTCCTTGTCCTTCTGCAGGTCTTGGTTGATTCGCTGGTAGTGCCAGTAATAGAAGGGCAAAACACCCATGACAAACTTTCCGCCGTCGTTGAGGGTGTATGTGTCGCCCACTATAAAGGGCGGATTGCCTTCCCCGATTTCGCTCCATCCAGCCCGCAGGCTTCCGTGATAAACCGAACCCATACATTGGCTTACGTCGGGGTTTTTGTACAAGGTCATGCCCTTGGTGCGCCATTTTTTGCGAGGCTCCCACATCATCGCCCAGATGGCGTCGCAATCCAGGCAGGGTGTAAGGTTGAACTTGCTTGCCCGCGGAAACCACGCCAGGACGTCTTTTTTGTAGTCCCGTCCGGCGTCGCACACCCAGTCGCTGCCGGCCTTTACGCCGTCAGCGCCGATGACTATCCGCGTCTCGCCGTGCATCCGCTGAAACTCGTATTTCTTGACCGGAATGCACTCGACCCAGGGCTTGCCAGCCAGAACCCTGTAGATGGTCCGTGTAGCATCGCCTTTCGTGGCGCTTTCAATCTGCACCTCTTCGGACGTGTTCTTGAGCACCTTGATGTAACCCAGGTTGCCGGTGCCGCGGACGCCGACGTCGAGGACATGAGCGTTACCGCCTGTTATGTATCCGCGATTCAGCAGGTTATGCCGGCCTGGACGACCGGCCTTGGTCGTCCTGATGTACAGCATAGGCCCGCCCGTGCCGCCCCAAGGCCGCCATGTAAGATTCAGCCAGAAGTTCACGCCCTCGATTACCACGTCGCGCTCGATCCGGTCGGGCGTCGTCCCGTACTTGAGATGCTTCCACTTGGCGCGGTCTTTCCAGGCCAGGAGAGAGAATCCGTAATCGGTGGACCGCCGGTCGTATTTTCGCGGCGTCTCCCAGATGCGCACCTGGACTTTTCCCTTCGGCAACGGCTTGTAGCCGACCTGTTCGGCCTTTCCGGCTTCCTCGACAGCGGCAACTTCCCCGGCAGCGCCGAAGGCAAAAGCCAACAGCACTGCGACGATTGCTCCTGCGGCGATCTTTTGCATCATTATCCTTTCCCTTTTGATTTACTTGTTCGATGTTTCCCTTTGAATTCCGCTTGTGTCTGGCGGTGGATGTCCATCGGGGTAACGATATCGGCGGGCGTCTGGTCGGTGCGGTCGTAGAGGTAGAAGATCAGGTATTCCAGTTTGCCTGCCGCCGGGGCGGTGAAGGAAAAGGCGTCTTTTTTTGTGTCGGCCTTGGTAACGAGCACCTCCTGTGTGTAATACTTCCCGTCGATGCGCCCGGTGAGACGCCACTTGCCCGGATAGGTTGGCATCCAGGGCTTGCCGTGCCGCCATCGGCTGCCGCGGATATGTCGGCCTCGCGAGGGCACCAGAGGCCATTTCCAGTTACCTGTGATTTTCTGACCGGTTTTGACGGGACGGTCGATCTTCTGGTACAAAGAGTAGCCGTGGACCAGGACGCCGATGTAAATCGGTTCTTTCTCATCCCCGAACCGCGCAAAAGGCGAAGTGATAATCTTCGGGCTTGTTCCCTCACCGATCCTGTTCCATCCCTTGCGGGCTCCGCCGGCGCAGTTGATATTGTATGGCTTGGCCTTGGCGGGGTTCGGCCAGGTCATCGTCAGGAGGACGTCGCGGTCTATCATATAATCGAACATCATTCTGCTTGTAGTGGGCATATTGATTATGGCGGTGGCGGGATGCCTCCATGAGTCAGCCACCGCATCATTACCGTTCACGCCCGCGGCAGGGCAGACAGCCAGGCGTGTCTCACCGTGCAGGCCCAGTTCGGAAACCTGTCGCACAGGCTTGATCTTGACCCAACTCTTACCGCCTTGAATTCGGTATGCGGTGGAGACGTTCACCGAGTAGCCCTTGGGAAATCCAGGCCTCACGTGCGGAGTTGCGGCGCTCTCGACCACGAGTTCGCCGGGCTGGTTCTTCAATATTTTCACCCGGGCCAACAGACCTCCGTAACACCGAAGTTTCCCCGGGCGCTCGCCTCCCCTGTACTTTCCGTCCGACAGCGTTACGGGAGCGTCATAAGACCTGTACACCTTGACGTGGGAAGAAGGCGTGCCTGCGGCGTCCATCTTGGCAAAGATAGATATCCCGCTGCGCCCGCTCGAACGCATCGCAACCCAGAAGCTGTGCCCTTCGAGGAAGGGATCGCCCTGGAACTTGTAATCCAGTTTCCCATAGGGAACCTGTACCCATTTGTCCCTCCCATTCCAGCCCGCGTCGAAACTGGATCGCTTGGCCATCGTGTCCCAGATGCGAACCTTGCCTTTCGGTAGCGGCTTGTAGCCGACCTGTTCGGTCTTCCCGGCTCCCTCGGCGGCGGCAACTTCCCCGGCAGCGCCGGAGGTGAGGACCAACAGCACGGCGACGATTGCACTTGCAGCGATCTTTTGCATCATTATCCTTTCCCTTTTGATTTACCCGTTCGATGTTTCCCTTTGAATTCCGCCTGTGTCCGGCGGTGGATGTCCATTGGGGTAACGACATTGGCGGGAGTTTCGTCGGTCCTGTCGTAGAGGTAGAAGATCAGGTATTCCAGTTCGCCTCCGGCGGGGGCCTTGTAGGTGAATTCACTCTTCTTCGCGTCGGCCTTACTGACGGTAACGGTCGTGGTGTAGTATTTGTTTCCGATTCTGCCTGTCAGCCGCCACTTGCCCGGATAAGTCGGCGACCACGGTTTACCGTGTCGCCATTGGCTGCCGCGGATGTTCCGGGTATAGGCCCGGCGCCACTGAACGGTTACGTTTTCGCCGGCCTTGACTGTCCGCGCGATCTTCTGGTATTTCCAGAAGCCGTGGACGAGGATGCCGATGTAAATCGGATCCTTTTCGCCTCCGAACTTTGCGAACGGGGCGGTCCATATCCTGTTACAGGAACCTTCACCGACGCGGCTCCATCCGGCATGCCAGCCGCCCGGAGCATTGCTGGCGTAAGGCGCAGCCCGTTTCCCGTCCGGCCAGGTCATCACCCAGATAATGTCGGCGTCCATAATGAAATCGAGCAGCATCTTGCCTGTGGTCGGGAACTTCACCAGGTGGCGGGCCGGCAGCCTCAAGGAGTCTGCCACGAAGTCGGCCCCGCCGTCGCCGGCCTCGGGGATAATGTTAAACCGGCTCTCGCCGTGCATGCCCTGCTCGGAGGCCTGCCGGACCGGCTTGATCTCGACCCAACTCTTACCCCCGTGGATTCGATAGGTGGTTGTAACATTTACCGAGTATCCCTTGGTGAATCCCGGTCGGATGTGCGGATGCGAGGTGCTTTCGACCACGAGTTCTCCTGGCTGGTATTTCAGTATCTTCGCTCGGGCCGAGCCTTCCCCGTAGCAGCGTAGTTTCCCCGGCCTCTCGCCCCACCTGTACTTTCCGTCCGAGAGCGTTACAGGGGCGTCGTATGACCTGTATGCCTCGTTGTGGCGCGAAGGGGTGGCGTCTGTGTCCATCTTGGCATAGATAAAGTTCGCGTCGCGAGCGCTTGAATGCAGCGAAACCCAGAAGTTGTGCCCTTCGAGGATGGGGTCTCCCTGAAACTTGTAGTCGAGTTTCCCATAGGGAACCTGAACCCATTTGGCCCGGCGTTTCCAGGCCTCGCATCCGTAATGCTTGTGCGAGTCTTTGCCCATAGTGTCCCAGATGCGAACCTTACCCGCCGGTAGCGGCTTGTAACCTGTCGTCGCGCCGGCAGTAGGCTTGCGGGCCTCGGCCGGGCGGTTCTCATCGGCGGCAAATCCGACCATCGACCATGCTCCAAACATCGCGGCCAACGCCGCCAACAGCACACCCGTTGTTCTCGTTACTGACATTTTCAATCTCCTTTTCCATGCGGACTATGCCACGGCGACGGCTTCGGGATGAAGCAGCGTTACGCCGGCGTTCTTGACGACTACCGGGAATTCGTATCGCCATTTGCCCGTGGCGGTGCGGGGCGTAAAGACCAGTTTGGCCGGGCCGTTAGCCACTTTGCCGGTGTCGATAAGCCCGCGCCAGCGGGCCCACAGTTTCGTCTGCGGCTTAGAGGTCATTGCGACCGCCGGACCGTTGTTAATCGCACAGCCCACGCCGGTCAGTTTGCGGTCGATGTCGAGTATGTCCATCAACACCTCGGCCTTGCCGCTGACAGGATGCGCGGCGCGCCGGCGGACGTTGACGTTCAGGATCGGCGACTGGTAAGGCCTGTCGATGGCAGTGTAGCAGGAACGGACGTCCTGGCCATCGACGGCGACGACTCGGTACCCCCGCCACATCCCGTCCGGGCAGACCGTCCCGCCGTAGCAGTACAGCGCGCCTGAGACGACAAACGGCCCCAGCCCGCTGCGGGTACGCTCCTGCAATGTGTTATTACGATGCCAGTGCCCGGCGAACGCTGACCTGAAGTTGTGCGGTTTGAGTATCTCAACGAGACGACCGAAGTTCTTCTGACCCCACGGCGGCTGATGGGTGAACAGCACGACAGGCTTGCCCTTAGGTTGGAAGGACAGATCTTTGGCCAGCCAGGCAAGGGCCGTCTTGTCAAATACGTCGAAGGTTCCGTCAAGCCACTTACCCGGCTTGAGCACAGGCCCGGCGTCGATGTTGGCGTCCAGGGCGACAAAGTGGATGTCGCCGTAATCGAAGGAATAGTTCAACGGCCCGAAGTACCTGCGATAAAGCCCCTTATGGTAATCGCCCAGATGCTTAGGCAGCGAGAGGGCGCAATCATGATTGCCGATGACCTTCAGCAGCGGCGACTTCAGCGGCTTGAAGACATCCACGAAACCGTCGTACTGCGCTATGCAATCCTTGTGGCTGTATCTTTTGCCGTCCACTCCCATCGGCAGGTCGCCGGTGTTGATGACGAATTCCGGGGCGGGCTTGAGGGCGTGGACGTCCTTGATGAAGGTGGCGATGTTCTGTGGGGAATGAGTTCCCACTATGTGGTGGGTGTCGGTAACCTGAACGAAGACGAATTTTTTGACGCGCTTGCGCGGCGCCAGCGAGAAATTCGCCGCAGCCTTACCGGCGCTGAACTTCACCGGCTTCCAGAAGCCGTTCGGGTCCAGGCGATAGCCGTCCGGGACAGTAACATAAACGATGGGCCTGATGTGCGGGGCGACCTTCAGAGCGTACTTGCCGTTACCGGCGGTGCGGACGATCCCCACGCCGTCGCTGACCAGCGCACCGGCGATAGGCCTGCCCGTGCCCTTGTCCGTAACCGTTCCCGTGCAAAGCCCTCCGACCGGCGAGGCAGAGACGCCTGCCG
>DAOVLS010000163.1 GCA_030631125.1 Planctomycetales bacterium | reverse complement strand
GTTCCCATTGGTTCCCATTCGTTCCCATTCGTTCCGCTTCGTTCCGTTTTGGTTCCGAAAGTTTCCCTCGCGTCGGTGGGAGCGGCCCCGACGGCGAAACCGCCGTTCGACTCCGCTCACGGCCCTGAGTCTGTCGAAGGGCAATCGCCCCCTGGGGGCATCCCTTGCGAGGTGGTTTTTTTCCTACACGGTCACCCGGTCATCTTTTCAGGTGGCAGGCGTGGCAGTGGCCTGGGTTGTCAGTCGTCGGGAGCAGTTCAGGGGTTTGCTCAACGCATTCGCGCATAACGTCAACGGGTTTATTCTGGACGGTAATCCGGCAGGTCTTCTCTGCGGGTGCGTCTGCGGCGGTTTTGCGTGTCAGGCTGCAACGCGGATGGAAGTGGCATCCGGTGGGCGGGGTGATCGGCGAGGGGACTTCGCCTTCCAGGCGGATGCGGTCGGCTTTGCGGTCCGGGTCCGGGCGAGGCACGGCAGAGAACAGCGAAACAGTATAAGGATGCTGCGGATGGGCGTACAAATCATCTCGGCTGGCGACTTCGACAATCCTGCCGAGGTACATCACCGCTACCACGTCGGCGAAATGCTCCACCACCGCCAGGTTGTGCGCGATGAACAGATAAGTAAGGTCGAACTCGTCCTGGAGGTCGTTGAGGAGGTTTAGGATTTGTGCCTGGATTGACACGTCCAGCGCGCTGACCGGCTCGTCGCAGACGATGAAGTCGGGGCTTGACGCCAGTGCGCGGGCGATACCGATTCGCTGCCGCTGCCCGCCTGAGAATTCGTGCGGATAGCGCTTCGCGTGAACCGGCGCTAATCCCACGCGTGAGAGCAGTTCGGCCACTCGCTGTCGGCGTGCCCGTCGCGTATTGTAAAGCCTGTGGACTTTCAGCGGTTCGGCGACGATGTTCCCGACGGTCATTCGCGGGTTGAGGCTGCCGACGGGGTCCTGGAAGATTATCTGCATCCGCCTGCGCAAAGGCCTCATTGCTGATGACGGAAGCGAAAAAAGATCGTTACCATCGAATGAGACCTGCCCGCCGGTTGCGGGAATGAGTTTCAGGATAGTTCGCCCGACGGTTGTTTTTCCCGATCCGCTTTCCCCGACCAGCGCCAGCGTCGAACCGGCACGGATCGAGAACGATACGCCATCGACAGCCCGGACGTAACGGTGGCTGAACCATCCGCCCCGAACAGGGAACCAGGTCCGCAGGTTGCTGACGACAACTAAGGAGTTTTCAGTATCATGACACATATTCGTCAAACGTATTGCGAAACGGCAAGCCGCTTCGCAAAGACAATCCTGTTATTCTTTGTCTCCGATGACCACGGCTGCGTCTGTCGCCTCGGCTTGGTCGTATCCCGGGCACTCCCAACAGGCTACCCAATGTTTTGGCGTTACCTCGCGCAGTTCAGGTTCCTGATTACGGCATTTGTCAAGTTTGCATCCGACGGGGCATCGCGGGTGGAATTTACATCCGGCTGGGAACGCCAGGGGGTTCGGGACGTTTCCCTGAATCGTCTCAAGCCGCTCCTTTTTTTCGCCCAGGCGAGGAAGCGACCGGAACAGCCCCTGCGTGTACGGATGCAGCGGCCTGTCGTAAAGCGTGTTCACGTCGGTCAGTTCAGCGAGTTTCGAGGCATACATGACACCGACGACATCGGCGGTTTCAGCCACAACGGCCAGGTCGTGCGTAATCAGCATGATGCTCAACCCGCGTTCGTCCTGGACCTGGCGCATCAGTTCGAGAATCTGCGCCTGGATGGTAACGTCCAGCGCGGTGGTTGGTTCGTCGGCTATCAGCAGTTCCGGATCGCATGACAGCGCCATTGCGATCATCGCCCGCTGGCGCATCCCGCCTGAGAGTTGGTGCGGATATTCCTTGTATCGCTGGGCCGGGGCGGGGATTCCGACCTGCGCGAGCATCTCGACAGCCAGATCGTATGCTTCCCGGCGGGGGAGTTTTTGATGGAGATTAATGGCTTCGATTATCTGGCTGCCGATGGTGAAGACCGGGTTGAGCGAGGTCATTGGTTCCTGGAAGATCATAGCGACCCGCCCGCCTCGAACGTCGCGCATCTGGCGCTCGGTCAGGCTCGTCAAAGCCCGGCCCTCCAGAAGGATTTGTCCGGCGACGATTTTACCCGGCGGATGGGGCACCAGACGCATTATGCTCAGGGCGGTTACGGACTTCCCGCATCCGCTTTCGCCGACGAGTGCGAAGGTCTGCTTTTTCCCGATGGCGAAGGAGACGTCATCGACAGCCTTGACTACGCCGTCCTCGGTGAAGAAATGCGTTCGCAGGTTGCGGACGGTCAGTAATGTTGAGTTTTCGCTCATGCGGTCCTTAATTTCGGGTCGAAGGCGTCCCGCAGGCGGTCACCGAAGATATTCAGCGCGAGTACCAGGAAGAACATTGCCGTACCGGCGGCGGTAATCTGCCACCATCGTCCCACGACCAGTCCCGTATTTGCCTGGTTTATCATCTGTCCCCAACTGGGTCTTCCGGTTACGCCAAGCCCCAGGTATGTAAGAGTTACTTCAGCGGCTACTGCTCCGACGAAACCGAGCGAGAAATTGATAATCCCCAGGTGCATGACGTTCGGGATGATATGACGCAACAGGATTGGAAGTCCCCGTCGCCCCGACGCCTTCGCCGCCAGGACATAGTCCAGTTCCCTCAGTTTCATCGTTTCCGCCCGAACCAGTCGGCAGGTACCGATCCATCCGGTGATCGACAGCGCCAGGATAACGCCCGACATTCCGCCGAAGTCCAGTTCGAAGGCAGTACCCTCGAACAGGATCATTCCCTGGAAAGCGAATTTGATTGCGATAATGCGGACAAGTCCCGGAATTGCCGCCAACGTCGTGAACAACCAGACGATAGAATCGTCGATTCGTCCGCCGTAGTATCCCGCGATAGCGCCGAGGATCATTCCCAGCGGTATGGCGATAATGTTCGACATGAATCCGACGGTCATCGAAACCTGCGCGCCGAGAAAAGTCTTTTCAACCACGTCCCGTCCGAACTCGTCGGTTCCCATCCAGTGTTCAGACGATGGCTTCTGGTGAATGTTGTCGTAATTGGTTTTATCGCTCCAATCGGGAAGTATGAAGCCGACGGACAAAGCCACGGCGGCGTAGAGGATAATAATGGTCAGGCAGATCATTGCCGGTTTATCGCGCCATATCCTCCGGGCGGCATCCGCCCAGAGGCTCCGGCCGACCCGTCGGTCCGGTTCAACAGCCTGTATTGTCGCTTGAACCCGGCTCATTCAGAAATCACCTTAATCGAATCCTCGGATCGAACACGGCATAGAGGACGTCTGTAATTAAAAGTCCAAGGACGTAGATAACCGCCGTCAGGAACGTCAATCCTGATATAATCGGAACGTCCCTGTCGGAGACGCTGGAACGCAGCAGGCTTCCCAGGCCGCCGATACCGAAGAACTCCTCCAGCAGCAGGCTTCCCATAATCAGGAACGGGATACTCAACACCAACGACGTCAGAATGGGCAACATGCAATTCCTCAACACGTGTCGGAAGAGAATCCCCCGCAACGGAACGCCCTTGGCGCGGGCTGTGCGGACGTAGTCCCTGCCGATCTCGTCGAGGAAGACCGTTCTGTAAAAACGCACCGACCCGCCGAGTCCGGCGATAACGGCGATCCCGACCGGTATGTAGATATTCGCCCGATTGTGAAGCCCCCATGCGGCGGTTGGAGCGATCTCGAAGATCAACCTCTGTCCGGCGATCATATACACCAGGTAGGGGATGCACATACCGAGCACGCAGACAAATACGCCCATCTTGTCGAGCATCCTGCCCCGATAGTACGCCACAAGCGAAGAAACAGCCATTGCCAGGAACCATCCCATCGCCATTGCGGGGACACTGATGGCCAGAGAGTACTTGGCCCGCTTTTTAATAATGTCCAGCAAAAGTTGCTTTGTTTTATAACTGCGGTTCTGAAAGGTAACGCTGTCGGACAGGTGCCAGAAGAACTGCGAATTCCATATGTTCCTGACGGCGATATCGGAGATACCTGCTTCAAGTCGTCCTTGATTGTCGGGGTGCTCGTTAATCAGGCGTATCATGTCGCCGCAGGTGGCGTCTTCTTCGGGTCCGGCGGCTTTGCCTTTTTTCGGGGCCTGGTCCGCGAACGGCGACAGGTCGATAGTCAGTTCGGACCCGTCACGGAGGCTGAAGATAAGCATCGGTTTTGCTGGTTCCGCCGGCCTGGTTGCAGGCTGGGACGCCGGTCTGGTTGTGGGTTGGGAGGTTGGTCTGGTCGTCGGTTGGGTGGTGGGCGTCTCTTTTTGAGTCTTGGGTCTTTCCACCCAGGGATCGCCCTGTGTCAACTCTATAAGGGGCGTCTCGTCGCTGAGCCACTGGACCGGTAGGGAGACGATAGTTTCGTCGGTCCGTTGTTCGAGCATCATCGCCGTGGTAATTTTAGAACCTTCGGCGTCCCGAACGGTGAATTTTCCCTTACCTTCGCTCTTGTCGGTAATTACGAGGTGTCGCTGAAAGTTCAGTACCATCGGAAGGTCGAGGTGGCGTTTCTTGAGCCATGCGACGCGTTGTTCCTTACCGAGTTTGGGATTGACGAACTGGGCGGATACATCTCCGGCGATCAGGCGAAAGAGCACAAACGTCAGCAGCATCACGCCGAAGATCGTGAAAACAGCCTGCACCAGTCGTCGAATGATAAAGGAACCCATAAGACCGTTATTTCTCCTTACCACCGAGTTTGTGACGCAGGGCTGTGTCTATCCGACGGTATTTGGCGTAGCCATAACCGATGGGGTGACGTTTGACGTTCTTTATCCATTCATAGATCAGCACGTAACTTTGCGGCTCGGTCAGCAGCATCACAGGACAGTCTTCGCTGATTATGTTGACCATCTTCGCATAAAGCCTCGTCCGCTCCGGCGTGTCGGGCATCACGCGAACCTTCTCGTAAAGTTTGTCGAATTCTTCGTTTGAATAATTGGAGTTATTTGTCTGCTTTTCGATATTTGGGGAGTAGTACAATTGGAGGAAGTTTTCGGCATCGGGGTAATCGGCGTGCCATCCCATAGTGTACATCTGGCACTGCTTGTTATGGACTTTTTCCTGGAGTTTGGGCCAGTCGTTCAGATTGGTTTTCATCCGCACGCCGATCTTCGCGAACTGCTGACGGAAAAACTCCGCCCGTTTCGCCGTTTCGCCGTCTGTTCCGCCCAGGTCGAGCGTCAATGGTGGAATTTTTCCGTTTTTCAGCAGACCTTTGGCAGCCAATTCCTTCTTCGCTTCGGCAATCTTCTTTTTCGCGAGTTCGAGGTCGAATTTGTAGTAAGGTCCCGGACCGGCCTCTTTCCATCCCTTGAATGAATTCGGTAGGACATTCACTGCCCGCCGACCTCGATTATTGAAAAGGACCTTAAGGTAACTCTCGACGTCGAAGGACAGGCATAGCGCCTGGCGGAGTGATTTACTGGCTCCGACAACCTCATCTTCCATATTGAAGACGATCCAGTACACCGCCGGCGACCAGTAACTCTTGAAATAGATGTTTTTCTTCTGCCACTTCTTTTCGAGGTCCTTGTCGGGATTGATGACGGTGTCGAAGACATCCGACGGGATGCCTGTTGCGTCCCGTTGCTTGGTCAGAAACAACATCCACCCTGACGATCCCTGGGATGCGAAATCATAATGAAGCACGTCGATGAAGGGGACTTTCTTTCCGGCATCGACCAGCAGACCCGCCTCTTTGTCGCCGGGATCGCCTTCGGTCGGATAGAAATCATCGCGAAAATCAGGGTTCCGTTCCATCACGATCCGCGACTTGCGGACCCATTCGGCGAGAATGTAGGGCCCGGTTCCGACGACCTGCTCGGCTTCG
>DAOVLS010000321.1 GCA_030631125.1 Planctomycetales bacterium | reverse complement strand
GCAAGCGGAGCTGCTTCCCTATGCCGCTGGACGCGACAGATAAGGACGAAATTCTCGTGGGGCGGATACGCAGCGAGAGATCCCAGCCTGACGGTTGCGGAATAGAAATGTTCGTCAGCGGCGACCAGATACGCAAAGGCGCCGCCCTAAACGCCGTACAAATAGCGGAGATGCTGTAAGTGACGGTGGCATCATTAAACAACCGCACTGAACGTCGAGGATCACATCCATGAGTAACAAGATTGCGATATTCTGGCCGGGGGACTACCGCATCCGGGCCAATGAGATGGCTCTACCTCAAATCACCGAAGCAACCGTTCAACTTGAAAAGGCGATTGCGAAACTGGGACGTCGATCTTACCGGGTGGAGGGATTCATCACCAAGCCGAACGAGGCCATTGAGAAACTTGGACCGATTGACGATGCGATTATCGGCATTTTCGCCCACTGGGTGTACGGCCCTCATACGACCGACGGCGTCGCCGGCAAGGATAACCCGCTGCTGCTGGTAAGCAACTTCTCCGGCGTCTGGCCCGGATTGGTGGGACTTCTCAACACGGGCGCTTGCCTCGAAAGCATCGGCCGGAAATCCAGCCGGATATGGACGGACGCGGAAGACTGGACCGCCGACGAAGCGTTCATGGCCCGTCTCGATGAGTGGTGCTCCACCGGAAGCATTTGCTACGCCGAAGACGGGATTTCCTATGACCCACACGTATCCGCCGAAGCATCAGGTATCGCACGGTCCGTAGCCGACCAAATCCGCCGGCGCAGGATACTGGCGTTGATGCTCGGCGACACTTCGATGGGCATGATCAACGGATATTTCGGCCCCCGGCTGCTCAACCGGGTGGGCTTCGCCGAACACAAGATTGACCAGGCATGGATAATCGACCGCGGGCGCGGCATCAAACAAAGGCGTATCGATGAAGCCCTTGCGTTCGTAAAGGAAAAGGGTGTTACCTTCCACTATGGTCAGGACGGTGCGGAAGACTTCGACGAGAATGCCACCGTCGAGCAGATTCGCGACTACCTTGTGGTGCTGGACCTTGTTGACGAGTTCAAGGCCGACTGCGTTGGTTGGCAGTATCAATTGGGGCTGCTGAACCTCCGTCCGCCTTCGGACTTCGCGGAAGGGCTGCTCAATTCCGTATGCCGGCCCGAGTCCAACGGAGATACTATCGTGGACTCGACTGAAGCCGATCAGGGAAATCTCATTCCGATGGAACTTATGAAGCGACTGCTTAAAGCCAAAGGTTTGCATCAGGCGGTAATGTTCCACGACGTACGCTGGGGTGGCCTGCACGATGGGCGATTCATCTGGGTGTTGCTCAATTCCGGCTCGTGCGGGGCATACGCGTTCAATCACGACCCGGACACGCTGAAGGGGGTTCACTCCTACCGTCAGCCCGCCGATTACTTTCCTGTTCCGGGCGGCACTTTCGCCGGTGAAAGCCTGCCGGGTAAGATCACGTGGTCCCGGGCGTACATCAAGGACGGCGAACTGTGGATGGACATCGGCCTCGGCGAGGTGGTAACGCTGCCGAAAGAGAAACGCGACGCCTGGTGGAACGGCACCACGCGCCAGTGGCCGCTAATGCCCGCTTACCTTGGCATCCCGCGGGACACACTCATGGCCCACTACCTCAGCAACCATATCGCCGTCGCCTACGGCGACATCTTCGGCGAAATGGTCGCTCTGAGCCGGGAACTGGGCTTCAAGATACGTATTTTCGGAAACGGATAGGCCCCACCGACTGCGATTTGAGTTCGGTAGCCGCAACAACCACAGCGGCAGAGAGTACAATCGAAATGCTCAACACGGATCAATACTTAATTGTAAGGCGGCACTTTCCACGCCGGCGCGTGTTGAGTATAATGTGTTGTACATGGATGGAGCGTAACGTACGGCGGCGTCATTTCGGGTTGAAGTTATGAAGTGGCATATCTTGCTTTCGGGGCTGGTTTGGATGATCGCGTCCGTTGCGGGTGCGGCTCCGGCCACGCAGCCTTCGGCTGAAGCGAAACTCGTCGCCGACCTTTATGGCAAGCGTATTGCGGAGGTTCGGGCCTCGGCCAAACCGGCCGACGACATCGCCCTGGTCAGGGAGATACTCCTTGCCGCCGCCGATTCGGTCAATCCCACCGGGCTGCGTTACCTGCTGGCGATGGAGGCCCTTCAGTTATCGGCCCCCGTCGGCAGCGAAGAAGCGACAAAACTGGCGAGAGAATCGCTGGGGCTGGCCGATAAACTCAAGCCGCTCAAACCCGTTGATAGATGCCGGTTCGAGGTCGGGATCGCCGCCCGTCGGCACGAATTCGCCCGTAGGAAGCGCGTGTCGGCCAAAGACCGCACCCCGCTGGCAGAGGCTGTGATTGAAGCGGAAATCGCCCTGGCCAAGGCGCTGATGCAGTCCGGGCAGACCAGGCAGGCCAGCGCCGTCCTGGCCGCTGCGTATTCCAAGGCCAGGAAATACAAACTTCCCGATAAGCAGACCGACATCAAAGCATTGATGGAGGCGTTAAAGGCATTTAGCGCCCGGCTGGCGCGGATTCGCATTCTTGAGGCCCGGCTGAAACGGGCGTTGGAGGAAAACGACAACGAAACAGCCAAGGCCTCACGCCAGAACCTCGCACTGATATACCTGCTGGCCGACGGAGACATACCCAGGGCCAATTCGTATTTGAGCGGGACGGGCCACAAGTACGAATCGGCCGTAACGGCGGCGGCTGCGTTCCTGAAAGACCCAAAAAAAATCCCTCCCGCCGCTACTTGCAACGAAATAATCGAGCGTCTCGGCGCTGCGGCCAAATCGGCCGGGAACAGGCAGGCCAGAATACGCATCGCCACGCCGGCGATGAACCTTTGCCGGGCCTTGCTGGCCGGCAAACCCACGGGCCTGTCGGCGGCAAAGACACGCCTGCTGCTGGCGAAAATGGAACGCCTGGCCGAAGACAGCCCGGCGGACAGGTTCATCCGAGAACTGAAGAAAAACTACGGCGGCCTGGACGGTAAAATCGAGGTCCTCAATCTCAAGGAAGAACTCGTTCGCGTTACCTACGATTTCAGCCGGCGAAAACAACTCAGCGACTGGCGGGCCAGGAATGGAACATGGACGGTAAGCGGCAAAAAGGAAGCGATCATCGCCACGCCGGCCGAAGACAATTGGACCTGCCTGACAAGCCGGCTTCGTTTCCGCGCCGACAAACCTCTCACGTTCACCTTCCGCGCCAGGGGACGGGAATCGCTGGCGGGAATGCTGGCCTTCCAGTGGAAAAACGACCCCCAGCGACGACGCCACTGGCTGTACTGCAAACTGGGAGGCAGCAACTATTATTCCAGCAATTGCGTCTCATATCTCCGTGACGGTGATCAGCGGGTATGGTCGGACAGGCGCTTCAAAGTGGCGCGCAACACCACCTATCGCTTCAAAATCGCATGGGACGGTAAGAAATTCCTCACGTGGACCGTCAACGACAAGGTCTTCTGCAAGCACGGCGTCCGCTACCGCAAAGACGACCTGCCGTACACATCCGTCTTTGTCCGCCTGGAAACCTCCCGCTACCCCGCCGGCTTCGACGATGTGACGGTCGAAGGCGTCATCCTAAAAGACCCCGCCAAGCGCTTCCAAGCGCCGGAACGACACCAGCGCCACAGACCGTAACGTCGAAGATATTACTCTTCAGGTTCGACAAACCGAAAGACGCCGTCGTTCTCCTCGGCAATCTTTTTCAGCACGCGCTTTGCGTCTGGAGAGTAATGGCGAAATAAGATTGTATTGATTGATATGCGTTTGGGCTTGTTGAGCCGCTCGATTGTATCGATAACCTTTTTATTGTCAGGGAATTCGCCGTCGGTCAGCAGGTAGATAACGCTTTTCCCCCGCCGGCCCAAACGCATG
>DAOVLS010000313.1 GCA_030631125.1 Planctomycetales bacterium | reverse complement strand
GGCAGAATCGTTCGGTGAAGCATCGGTGATTTACTTTGGTAACGGCCCACGCGCAGGCTGCGCCGTGGGCGAGGCTGTGGAGGCTGACGCCGAGGCTGTTGCGGTGTCCGTAATCGCCCCAGTCGGTGTTGAGCAGGCCTTCGGTGCCGCATCGTTTGGCGATGCGGGCGAATTTGGCGACGTTGGCGACGGCCTGGTCCATCCGCGTACCGTGCGACTGCCAGCCATTCGTACCCGGGCAGCAGAAGACCGCCAGGCCGGCGTCGGTGAATTCGTGCGTCCGTCGCATATTCCTGGCTTCGCGGTAATAGTCCCAGTTGAGCATTACGATGTCTTTGGGGATGTCCGGGATAATTTCCGGGTGGTCCAGGACGATATCGCCCCACATGTTCATCCGCTTTCCGTGTTTTCGGCAGAGTTTGTGAATCTTCAGGATGAAATCGAGGTACACGCGCCCGACACCGACCTTATCGGCGCGTTTTTTACTCCGTCCTTTGCCGAGTTCCCACGGCTCATCGCAGCAGACGTTGAAGTCGGTCGCCTCGAACAGCGGGAGGAACTCGCCGTACATATCGCGCAGGAGTTTTATTGAACCGGGGTCGCCCGGGCACAGCGTCGTCCCGCCGGGATGGTTGTTGTGGCCGGGCAGTTCGGCCAGGTGTCGGTACTCCGGCAGGGCGAGGATTTTTTCCATGTGCCCGAAACTCGACAGCGACCCGACCAGGCGGATGTGATGTTTTTTGCAATGTTCCTGAATGGCGAGGATGTCAGCGGGCGTGAATGGGCTGTAGCCCCGCCCGATGGCCGGGTGGGCGGCGAAGGTGAAGACATTTTCGACGTATAACTGCAGTTCATTGATTTTCCAGCGGGCAAGGCGTTCGATGAGCGCCCGGAGGGTTTTTATCTTCGGCACCTTTCCGCGTGAGCAATCGTGATAGACGCCCCTGCGGGCGAAGTCGGGCGCATCGTCGATCCGCATCGCCGGGAGGGTCCTGCCGTGGATTCTCAGCAGTTCGCGGAGCGTCTGGACGGCGTAATACGCCCCGGCGTCGCCGGCGGAGATTATCTCAATCCCGTCAGGCCGAATGGTCAGGCGATACGCCTCGTCGCCTTTAATCTGCTTGTCGCGTACGATTCGCACGTCGGCAGCCTTGGCCGAACGCGCCGAGCGGGCGCGCACGCCCATCCCTGCCAGGTCGTCGCAGAGTTGCCGCATCGGCAGGCGGTCGGCGTCGCGAGCGCTTTGCAGTCCGACCGATCGGCAGAAGGTGAACGAGCCGGAAAGTTTCCGGTATTTGCGGACGGGGATCAGAAGTTCTTTACACGGCACGGGTAAGTCTCCTTTAAAGAAGCCTGCTGCGATTTTGGTCGGTAATAATAGGCGAACCCGCCGCCTTGGAGCAAGCGTCATTGTCCGGGTGGCACGGTCAATCGAAACGAAGTGGAGATTGGCCGTGGTATGGGCATCTGAAGAATCCACGGCCAAGCTTCGCTTGACCGTGCCACCCCGTTGCGGGTAAAGGTTGCCCGGCGGGGCGGTTGGGTTTAGAATGACAGGGGCATTGTGGGAGAAACTGAAGGCATGTCGTCAGCGGGAAAATTGACATTGGCGGGCGGATTCAGGCGGGTTGTCATCGCTGTTTGTGCGCTGCTTCTGATATGCGCCGCCGGTGCGTCGGACGGGACCGGCCCGTCCACTCGGCCGAAAGAGACGTCGCGGACGATGGAGCAACTCTACGCCGCTGCGCGTCAGGCCTATGATTCCGGCGACCTTCGCGCCCGCGAGGCTGCCGCTACGGCGGTTGTTGCGCGTGGCGCCGAGGCGGTGAAGTTTCTCTCGGTCCGGCTTGAACTCCAGGCCGAAAACGCTCACGATGCGGACCAGGCCAAGACCGGCGGTCTCTTCGTTACGATTAGCCTGCTGGGGCGGATGAACAGTTACCCCGCCGCCAGGTCGGCGCTGATTAAACTCCAGGTCCATCCGGTCGCCGAGGTCGGAAAGTGGGCGAAGTTCGCCCTTTCCCGCACGCCGCAGACCAAGCCCGCCCGTCCGGTGAGAACGACCCGCCCGAAGACGACTCGTCCGGCGTCGGCCCGCACCGAATATGATCGCATCGAGGTTGACGACGGCTGGTTCAAAAGTCCTAAGGTCGCACACCCGCCGCTGCCGGAAAAAATCACAAACGCCTTCATCATCCCGATCCGCGAGCCGATCACGTCCAAGACGGCCAGGGCCATTCGACGAAAAGCCCGCACCTGCCGGGAGAAGAAGGCCCAGATCGTCATCTTCGATATGGACACCTTCGGCGGCGGGGTGATCGCGGCCCTGGACATCTCCGAGATAATCAAGAAGGACCTCCAGGACGTCTATACTGTCTGCTTTATTCACACCCGCGCGATTTCCGCCGGGGCGCTTATCGCGCTGGCGTGCGACGAGATCGTCATGACGCCAAGCGCGACACTCGGCGATTGCGCCCCGATCGCCATGGGCGGGAAACTCGAAGGCGTCCTGCGCGAGAAGGTCGAAAGCCCGCTCCGTAGCGAGTTCAGGGATTCGGCCCAGCGTAACGGTTATTCGGTCGCCCTTGCGATGAGCATGGTCTCGTTCGATATTGAGGTCTGGAAGGTCCGCAACCGCATCACCGGCAGACTGCAATATGTGCTGAAAAAAGAATGGCAGGGCAAGGTGGAAATCCCGCCGGGGTTGGCTACCGGACCTTCCAAGCCGACGTCCGAGTGGGAATTGCTTCAGGTCGTCGTCAGGGAAGGCAAACTGCTGACGATGAACGCCTCTGAGACGCTGAAATACCGCTTCGCCACGAGGCAGGTAAAGGCCCCGGTCTCGGACCCTTATCTCAATCTCAAGGCCGCCTACAATATCACCGCCGAGCCGACGGTCCTGATCGATACCTGGTCGGAGGAACTTGTGGAGTTTCTCACTTCAGCGCCGGTGATGGGGTTCCTGTTCTTCGTCGGCCTGTTGTGCGCGTACGTCGAGGTTCACACGCCCGGCTTCGGCGCAGCCGGTGCTGCTGCGATTGCCTGCTTTGCGATAATCTTCGGAAGCCATTACCTTGTCGGGCTGGCGCAGTGGTGGGAGATAGCGCTGTTCTTTATCGGCGTGGCGCTGCTGGCGTTGGAGGTGTTTGTTATTCCCGGCTTCGGCGTCGCGGGCATTGCGGGGATTCTCTGCTGCGTCGCGGCGCTTCTGGCGATGCTGGTGGACAACTCGCCGACGGAATTTCCCTGGCCTCAGACCGAAGGTGCGTGGGAGATGTTCAAGACGGGCGTATTGTGGATGATGGCGGCGTTTGTGGCTGCGACGGTCACCGCTGCGACCTTGGCGCGGTACCTGCCGAAGGTCCCAATCGCCGGCCGGCTTGTACTGGCTGCACCGGAAGGCTCACTGACAGCGCCGACCACCGAAGATGCGCCGATACTCGATATCCGGGTCGGGCAGGTCGGAGAAGTTACGCAGACCTGCCGACCGGTCGGAAAGGCCCGTATCGGCGGGCAACTCGTCGATGCCGTCGCCGACGGGGCATTCATCGAGGCCGGTGCCGAAGTTGTCGTCCTCCGCAACGAGGGCAACCGCGTAGTGGTTGAAGCAAAGGCATAACAGGGTGGCACGGTCAAGTTGGAGCGAAGCGGAAACTTGGCCGTGGTAATGCCCGACACGGCCAAGTCTTCGACTTGACCGTGCCACCCGGACGGAGAAATAATGACCGGTACGATATTATTGATTATCGCGTTGTTTTTGTGTGCATTGCTGCTTTTCGCCGTGGAGGTCTGCACACCGACGTTCGGGCTGCTGGCCTTTACGGCGGTTGCGTGCCTGGTGGGGATGGTGTACCTGTGCTTCGGTGTCAATCAGGTCTTCGGGATAGTGGTGATCGTGGCGCTTGTGTTTGTTATACCGGCGTACCTGTGGGCGATGATTAAGTATCTGCCTAAGACTGCCGTCGGTCGCATCCTGCAACTTC
>DAOVLS010000005.1 GCA_030631125.1 Planctomycetales bacterium | reverse complement strand
CCATGTTTCGATAGAGCGAATCCAGCCTGCCGTAACGCTTCGCAAGACGACGATGGGCGCACTGGGCGTTACCGACATCGGCTCGGTTACGCTGATCAACCGCCTGAGCGGCGGCTTGAACGGATCGAGCCCGATAACCTTCACCTTCAACCAGAAGATGGCTACCGCCCGCGGCATTGGCGGGAAACCGGCGATCACAGAGTACAACATCACGCCGACCTATGACGACGCGAACGCCCCGATTGTTGTTACCGGGCTGTAATAAAAACAGGAGACATCCAAATGGCTTTTACACACACGATTATCGAAACGTACTCAGCCGGCGGCGTGGCCGTCAGCCAGCAGACCGAGCAGTCCGCCGACGGTGAGGACAATCGAGACATCGAGGTAGCGCTCGACGCTTCCGATCTGCTCGTCAACATCCCCATCGACATTACCGAACTGAAGGGTTTTCTGCTGCTGGCGGATCAGGACCTGACGCTGGAGATCAACCACGCCACAACGCCGGATCAGACGATCAATCTGACCGCCAACGTCCCGATCATCTGGCACGCCAACAGCGTTCACGCCAACCCGCTCGATCAGGACGTAACGACGATCTACATCACCAACGGCTCCGGCGTCGCCACTACGCTGAAAATCCGCGTACTGCAGGATTCGACGCCGTAAAAATTGGTAATTGGTAATTCGTAATTGGTAATCGGTAATCCGGTATTCCGGTAATCCGGTCTTTTGGAGCACAGCGACTAATGAACGGATTCCTATACTTCATCGAAGGCAAAAACACCGTCACGAAGGCCGACCTGGAGGCCGCCGGTCTTGCCTACGCTTTTGACGGGCCTTTCAGTTTCCGCGAGGCCGGAACCGGCCCGGGCGCAGCCGGAGTCGTCGTCGGCGTGGGTGAGAACATCGGCTTCTACCCCGACCGCCAGACCTGGCTGCCGATCCCGGGGTCGCCGGGCGTCTTTTTGGGATTTGAAATTGCCGAGACGAAGCCGAAGCCCGCCGACCTCGCCCGCACCGAACAGATCGACGGCTACGTCGTCGAACTGGCCGACGGCGAATCGTGGCTCGTGCCCGTGGCCCGCTGTTTCCCCGAAGGATCGATGCTGCCGATGGCCATGACCATCGGCCCGGACGGCAAGGTCGTCAAGGAGGCGCTGCCAAAATTCGCCGCCGCCTGCCGCGACGCCGAACGCCTGTGGGATTTCTTCCGCAGCGAGAACGGCATGCTGAATGAAGATGAAACCGTCGAGCCGCTGGACGATTCGGAGATGTTCGCCCTGGCCGCCGGCGTGCTGGCGTTGAATTACCGCGTCGGGCCTGCCGAGGTCTCGGCACTGCGACTGCTGACGACGAAGAATATCAAACGGATCCTGTGGTGTTTCGTCGATGCGCCCGGGTATCTGGCCGTCCAGACCGCCCGCGCCGACGCCGACGCCGAAGCAAAAAAAAACGATGCAGACACCCCCGATGGCGAAGATTCACACTCTGGTCTGCCGGACGGCTGAACGGTTACATCCCGACGCCGGCGGATGTTGAATTGTTCTGTGAGATTTACGGGACCGACTAAAAGGAATTAGCCGCGAACTACGCGAACAAAGAAGAAGCAATCTTTTGTTGAAAAAAATCTGTTTAGTTCGCGCCGTTCGCGGCAAAAAAAATGGGACAGGTTACTTTCAAACTCGAAGGCGACGAAGCCAAGGCCGTGCAGGCCTTCCTGAAGGTCGTCGATGTCCAGAAAAAGGCCGAGCAGGGCCTCGACCGGATGGGCCGGAAGGGCAAACAGACCGGAACGGCCTTCAGCCGGATGTCAAAGGGCATGACCGGCGAACTGCGGGGAATGGCCATGCAATTCGTCGGCATCGGCGCAGCCATCGGGGGGATACGAGCAGCCTGGCGGCTCTACCAGAAGGACATCGCCGACAGCGTCAATTCCATGAAGGAATTCCAGAGCGAGTTTGTCAACCTCCAATTCCTCGGTGATTTTTACAAAGATCCAAAATTACGCAAAAAAGCCCATGAACTGGCCAAGTTGACGGGCATCCCTGCACGCGAAATATCCAAGGGTATATGGACGCTGCAATCGATGACCGACTACGCCACACCGAAACAGCGGGCGGGGATGCTGACCGAGTTAATCAAACTCCGTCAGACCGGCAGTACGCCGCTTCCCGAACTGATCCCGACGTTCGCCAAAATGGGAGGGATATACAAGGGAATATCCGCCCGCGAACAGGCCAACCTTACGCAATATCTGATTGAAAAAGCAGCTGTCTCCACACCCCAAGAGGTAGCAGCCGAGGCGCCGAAGGCATTCGCCGCCGGACTGGTCGGTGATATGAAAGCCCCTACGGCGGCGGCGATGTACGCCTTTATGACAGCCAAGACGGGCACGGCGGCCCTGGCGTCAACCGGCATGAAAATGCTCGTGCGGAAGGTAATGCTCGCCGAGCCGGGCGAGGCCGAGGCCATGCGAACGCTCGCCTTCGGAGCCAAAAGCCCGATGGCCGGGAAAAAGTCCCTGATGGCGCAGGCCAAAATCGCTGAGGGCGACAACGCTTACCAGCGGCTCCTGAAACTCGCTGAATTGAACAAGCGGCGCAAACTGTCCACCCAGGATCTCAAGGACCTGTTCGGCGAGCGAGGCCTGGAATACGGCAAAATCATGCTGGGCGACCCGGAAGGCCTGAAAAAACTGGTCGGCGAATTCCGGGCGAAAACGGGTCCGGGCGTCGATATTGCAGGGACGAAAATCCGTAGGGTTTTGAAGGATGATCCGATTTATCGAAGGATACTGGCCGGCACTCGCGCCCAAGCGGGTATAGAAGCTGCCAGGCAACGGCCGGAAAACCTTATCTGGGATAATCTCAGTAAATCCCTTGAACAAATACGATTAGATACCGGTGGCCAGATACTTTTCAGAACAACGGCATGGATGAGGACTCAGCAGGCCAAAATAAGAACAGAACATCCTACATGGAGCCCGCTGTATCAGACGCCGGAAGAAGCCGCCACGGGGACGTTAGTGGGCGCTTTGCAGGCTGAGAAGGGTATGTCCAGTGAGCAGGCCACCCAAACGGCTCGCAGGATGCTCGGCATTGATGCGAGTCCGGTGCTGGACAACCTCAACAAGGCTACGGAGAACCTTCTGAACGCCTCGAACAATCTCCGCGACGCCTCGCGCCGAACGGCCAACGTCAACGCACACGTCGAATCCAGCGAGTTCGGGAACAATTGACAGATGGTAATTCGTAATTGGTAATTCGTAATTAGTGAAAAAAAGATGGCCGGTGAGAAACGACAGATCGACACGTTGACATTCGATGCGATGGGCGGGCGGCCCGAACGGCCCGGCGAGATCGTCCAGGCGATAGAGCGACCCGGGCGCGATTACGCCCGCTGGCGGAAACTCGGCTATCGGGGCGTCGAGGCCGAGATACGCACGACCGAATTCGTCGCCGACTTCTCCCTGGCCGACGCCGCCATCGACGCCTGTAAGGTCCTGGCGGGCACGAGCGTGACGATATGGGACGCAGGCGGTATCGAATACCCGAACTGCACGATCATCGCCGTCCGGGTCGAACAGGTCCGAAAGGTGATTACCGAGACCGGCTCGGCCGTCCGCCTCAGCGCCGCGTGGACTGTCAAACAGGGAGACCCCAGATAAGAATTGCCAAATTCCAATTGTCAATTGCCAATTGGAAATCGGAAATCGGAAATTGAAGATGGGAATTATCGCACAAGACGCCAGGGTACGTATCCGCTGGCCGCAGAACCAGGCGGTCCCTCTGGGCGGCCATTACGACGCCTTCCGTGGAAACAACGCCGGCGGAGCCGTTGATTACGGCAGCCGGATAAACAAACGCCCGATCCGGGCCTGGCCGAACCACGCGATGTGCAAAATCGGCGACGGCATGGGACCGGACGGGTCCGGGGCGGACGGATTCGGCTGGGGCGGCATCGGCGACGGTCGAGGCGCCGACGGGCTTGGAATGGACGGCTTCGGCGCCGAAATGCTGGAACATCTTACCGACGAATTGCCCGACGGAACGTACAACTTCGCCGTCGTCGGCTACGACACGGCGGGGAACGCCTCGACGGGGAACCTCGACGACGAGGCTGTCCTGGCCGGTACGCCCGAACCGCCCGGCGTACCCGCCGCCGACAGTTATGTAAAGGTAACGGACACGCTGAGGCTGACATGGACGCTGTCCGGCGACGATGCAGGATGAATAAACCCCCGGCACTGCCGGGGGATATTGGGAAGATGAATCCCCCCGCAGTGCGGGGGGTTTTATGGAGAAAACGACTATGGCTGAATTATATCCAGAAAATTCAGAACTAAACGCAAAGACGGGATCAAAAGGCGACAGCGGCATCCCGCACATGACAATCGGACAAAGCCCGTTCTACACGAACAAGATCAAACGTAGCGACTGGCTGGACCGCGTCCTTTACGCCACGGCCAACGCCCTGCGTGTGTGCAAGGACGGAAATCTTACGTTCAAGGTCCAGCCGGGAAGATATTTTAATGGCGACACGGCCGTCGATTACGCCGGAGCGGACGCCCAGGCCCTGACCGACAACCAAACCAACTACATCTACCTGACGGCCGCCGGGACGCTGACGGTCAGCACGACCGGATTCCCCGTCCCGTCCGTTACGCCGCACATCCCGCTGGCGACGATTGTAACATCAGGCGGCCTTTACAGTATCGACGACGGCGACATCACCGACTATCGGGGCCGGGGCTTCCTGACCGTCTGCGGCGCGTCCAGCGGGTCGCTGAACGACCTCGACTGGGCCGAATCTGTGCTTGACGAACTCGACTTCACAGCCGCCGAACCCGCCGCGCCGACTCTCGGCGATCGCTACCTGAACACGGGGACCGGCGCATCGAGCGTTACCGGCCAGACAGTCGCCGCAAACGACATCGAGCAGTGGAACGGGGCCTCCTGGACGGAGATAACGCCGACCGAAGGCGCCCTCTGCCTGGTCGAAGACCGCGACATGCTTATCGGCTTCAACGGCGCGGCCTGGATTGACCTCGGCACGTTCGCCAACATCAAGGACCTCACGGACGGAGGGGATGCCGATGGGCTGCATACGCATTACTTGCTGCGGCGGTCGGTCGAGGCCAACACAGCCGGTGTCGGCTCGCCGAACGTCCTGACCGCCGCCGAGAGCCGAAAGGTTCTGACCAACGAAGGCTCGACCGCCAAGAATTATCACACGCTGCCGGCGGCGGAGGCCGAGTTGACATACACATTCGCCGTTCAGGATTCGGACGGCATGAGGATTACCGCCGGGGCGGGCGATACCATCCGCGTCGGTTCGTCCGTTACGGCAGCCGCCGGATACATCGAATCAACCACCGTCGGAGCGGCCATTACATTGTTGGCGATCAACGACACCGAGTGGGTCGCTATCTCAACTTTGGAGGTATGGTGATATGTCAGTCGTATATGGCACTGCCGTCGGCAATCCGCCCCATCCCGCCACCTCGGCCTGGCTACGTTGGTACTTCCTGCTGCTGAAATACCGCCTGGACGAGGTTCCGCTCGCCCGCGATACCACCTACTACTTCTCACAGGCTGGCGACGACGGAACCGGCGACGGCTCGGAAGGTACGCCGTGGAAAACCATCGCCAAGGCCCAGACCACTCACGACGGATGGAGTCAGGTCGCCGGTGGCCTGCGCCTGCGGTTCAAGCGGGGCGAGGTGTGGAACGAAGCCGCCGGTCTCGCTTTGACCAAGAGTTATATCACGGTCGACGATTACGGCACTACCGACCACGGCGACAAGCCGCTGCTCGCCAACTTTGCGAGCACGATAGCGTCCGGCGGCGCGAACTGGACGCAGGTGGCGGGCGATCATTACAAGGCCATCGGCCAGACGCAGCCGGGCTGGATACGCGACGAAGCCGACCGGCTCGATGCTTACAGTTACCAGAACTCGGCGGCAAACGTCGCCGCCAACGCGGTGAGTTGGTGGTGGGAAGCAGCCGACGGCGGGACAATCCACATCAACGCAGGGTCCGGTGTTGATCCGAACAATAACGACTATGAGTACAATAGCGCGACGGCCTGCGACGGGATCGCCTTCACCGGCGATAACATCCGTATTGAAAATCTTCGCGTTGACGGCTTCGGCTGCACGGCATCCGAACAGGACGCCGCCGACTACGCGATTCGCGCCGGACAGGCCGCGACGGAATCCAGCGTAATCGTCGGATGCGAATCGTACTATTCCGGCAACCACAGCATCATCTTTTTCGGTGTTGGGGGCGTCGGCGGCTTCTGTACGGTGGTCGATTGCGTCGCCGGCTATTCGCTGGGTGCGGTGTTCACCGGCTACAACGGCAGCGGCGACCACGAGGTTATCTTCCACAACTGCGTCCAGACGTTCGGCTCGCTGCCTCGACACGACGGCGTACTGTCGGGCCTGTCCGAAGGGTCTATCCTGAACGTTCACGCTTCCGCCGCGCCAAATAAGCCCGCCCTGGCTGTCGCATTCGACTGCACGACCACGCACATGACCGACCGAGGCTATCCTAACGCGACCTGGGGAAAGGGGGACTGTCAACTTCAGGCCACTCATGGCTACGGCAGCCGGACGGATTGGGCGGCGATTCGGCAGTGGTGCGTCAATTACACGATGGACGTGCCGGAGTTGGCCCACGCTACTTACAATTCGCCGAGGCACGGCGATTTTCTGATGATGAACGCCGTCTATCGTTACCGGATAGACGACACGGCCCCCAACGCCCTGAACCTCTGCGACTGCTTCGGTTACGTCAACTGTCTGTGGGATTTCAGGGATGATGTCAGTAAAACGCGACAGATCATGAAGAGTATCACTTGTAAGTTTATCAACTGCCACTTTGCGATTCAGGGGCGTTACGGGGCAACACTCACGTGGGGCACTCCCGGCTTTACGGCTACCTCTTTGTTTGCAAACACTATTTTTGCCTGTGAGCGAGCCAACGGGTATCTGACCAATATGAACGTTACTGCGAACGACATCAAGAATAACGCTTATTTCCGGCAGAGGGCATCTGATTATGCCAACGACGCGGGGAAAGTTACGTTGGCGTTCTTCCCGCCGCCCGGAGGCGCGCCGTCGGCTGAATCGCCGTTGTATCAAGCCGGTGGCCTGGTAGCCGGCGACATCGGGAGCGAACTGGAATACGACATCAACTGGACGCCGAGATTCGGCACGCCGTCCATCGGGCCGGTAACGCACCCGGAACGGTCGTGGCAGGTGAATTAAGTGGGAGTATATAGAATATATCTCGGCGTCGGCGGAGTCGATTCAATCGACTGGACGACGCCTGTCGGAACCGCCCCGGCGGGCACGGGCACAATAGACCTCGTCGGCTTGGGCCACACGCCGGGCGTGGAATATTACTACGGCATCCGGGCGGTGTCCGACAGCGGCGTCGAGGAAACCGGCGTCGCGGCGATCGTCCGCGTGATGGTCGACGCTGCCGGCAACCTGATCCATCCGCCGCCGCCGAAACTCATCTGGGCCGTCGCCGAAGCCGCGGCCGCCGGGAAGATCGACCTTTCCTTCCGGTACGACGCCCCTGCATCGAGCCGGTTTGACGACGCCGTCGGCGTCCAGGTCGCCCGCGTTACCGCCGGGACCGCCGACTGGGACAATCCGCTCAATATCGACGGGGCGGCAAGCGTCGTCGTCAACGGCGATACGATTCGCAGGGACTGCCGACTCGATGATACCTTCGATCACGACGAGACGGTCGAACTGGCCGTCCGGGCGATTACCACCCAATCCGTCGGCGGGGCTGAAATCCGCCTGAAGATCGTTGCCGACTCCGTAGGACCCGCCGCCGTCGGCTACCTGGAGGCCGCGCAGGCATGACAATTGCCAATTGGCAATTGTCAATTGGCAATTGGAAATTGAAAGATGACCGATCAAATTACCATCCCGCAACTGTTCGTCCAGACACGCCTCGGCTGGTCCGATCCGTGGGAAACGATCCCCTACCTGGAGGTTGACCGGATCGACTGGCCGGTGTCGGCCGTATCGACTGCGACGCTGCGATGGTCCTACGGCTCCATCGACGACGGCCTGGGGACCTACGACACCTATGAGTTCATTTCCCAGCCCCTGGGGACGTTCTGCCGCATCTGCAGGCCGCCCAGGATCGACGAGGGCGAGGACGACGAGCCTCAGGCCGTCTGGCACGGCGTTATAACTTCCGACCCGGACAGCATCGGCGGCTCGGACACGGCCGATCCAGTCGGCGACCAGACTCTCGGCGCTCGGAGCCTGGAATTTCTCCTTGCCCGTTCGGCTGTCGATGGGTCAATCGTCCTGAATGAGAAAAAAATCGACGAGGTCCTTCCCTTCAATCTCGTCAGCACGGCTGGCAATCCAATCCTCGGCAATCGCTCGATTATGAAGGGCGAAAACCCGGCCAACGGACTTTCGTCCTACGTCTTTACCGATGATGCTGGCAATAACAAAATCTGGACCGGCCGGGACATCGTAGAGTACCTACTAACGTGGTTCGCCCCTGCGTCGCTGGCGATCACGGCGACCGGCCAGACGGATAATCTCGACCTGATCAAACAGGTCTTTCCGGCCCCCGCCGACGTATGGAGCGGGATTCTCGCCGTGGTTGATCGTCGCCGCGGCCATCATTGTATGGTCGATGTGCACTCGCTGGATGGAACCGTAATCCTTCGGATCGGTTCATGCTTCGGTGAGAAGGTCTCCGCCGGCGGCGTCGAGATCGCCCCGGCGAGCAGCACACAGACCAGCCTTGACGCCGACGCCGACGCGATAACCGAACTTATCCTGCGAGAGGACGCCGAGCACCAGTACGACCGGATCGTGGTACAGGGCGAGCCGGTGATCCTCTGCGGGACATTGAAATTCGCCGAATCAACGCTCAAGACAGGTTGGGGTTCGACTATCGAGACGACTTACAAGGCCGCCGACGACCTTGCCCGGACGAAAGAGGAATACTCGAACGTCTATCGTGCGTTCCTTGCCGATACGGACAACCTGCCGGACGGCCCGTCGATCACCGCCGACGGCCAGATCGACGCGGAGAATCCCCCGACACAGTTTTACCTCGGCAAAGGCCTGCTTCGACACCTCCCGCTGGCCAAAAATGCCGACGATTCTGACGGGCCGGTCGAGTTCCGCCCGCCGCTGATCCTGATCAAGGGAAAATACAAGGGCTCGACGATCTACGCCCCCGTCACCCGCCCGCTGGTGCGGAACGCCCCGGCCGCCGGGATGGGCCTGGTGATGCTGGACGGCGAGATGGGTTTCCGTCTGACGGGAAAGTACGGCCACTACATGGCCGACGGCCACTTCGCAGGGGCTGCGGCAAGCCGCTTCCCGGCCGTTTTCGACTACGAGGAAATAACCGCTACCGTCGCGTGGACATCCAGCGAGATTTTCTCCGTCATTACCGAAATAGACAATGGCGGCCTGGACTTTACCAGAACGCTCCTGATCCGCGTCCCGGACGCCGAATGCTGGTATCAATTGGCCGACACAGTTACCGACATCGACGCCAGCGGCGCCCTTGTAACATCCGGCCCGACGACGCTACGGCACGACCGCGACAAACTCGCCATCGTCGCGGCCCTGGCGGCCGCCTGGTACGAGAAGCCCCGCCGCGCCGTCACCGTCTCCTATTCGACGCTGGTATTTGATTTCAACCCCGGCGATTTTATCACCGACCTTCAGGGCCGCGCCCTGGACAATTACAAGGTCAACACGCCCATAAGCCGGATCGTCTGGAACGCAGCCGAGGGCACGACCACCATTCAGACCGACTTCGCCGATCTGGATTTCGTGGCGGTCGCGGGGCTTGCCGGGCCGGGTTCTGCCGGTCCGAGGCCTTCGGCTATGCTGGCTCCGGGCCGCCGCGACAAGGCCGGGAACCTCGCCGTGGCCGACGGAGCGAACCCCGGCCCGCTGCCGGAGACACCTTTCGCCGTCCTGGTTACCCAAGACGGCGGAGTCGCCGGGAGCAAGACGGCCGAGTGTACCTACACCTATACAGTCAAGGCCCTCGACGACGCGACCACGCTGCGAAAGAACAACGCCGGCGACCTGGCGACGGGAATGACGCCGGAGCGGCCTCGATACCATTACGTCGAGTATTGGTACGCAGGCGAGACCAGGACGGCCCCTGCAACGGCTACCAGCCGCTACGGGGAAGCCTGCTACGATTCCAACGGCGATCTGCACCTGCTGGTTGCCTACGGCGAGATCGACAAGGACACCGCCTGCTGATGGCCGACGGGCGAACACATTTCTACGAAGGCAAACGCCTCATCGTCGATGGCAAGACCGCCACAGACGACGACTGCTGCTGTGATGCCCCATGCAGCGATTGTGTCGGCACACAGGATAGTCCTGTCGTTTCTATCACGGGAACCTGTTTTAGTGGGTGTTATGATGCAGATGGGACATATTCTTGGTCCAATTTTTATCTTAACTCGCCGGGGCTTGGCCAGTGTCGCTGGGTATGGAGATTGAGTGACGGTCTTGGGGGGTGGTTTTATGTGGAAATTTTATATAATGGTTCGACATGGACAGGAAGAATTTATAAGGCAACCTGGTCTTATACAATGTTTTACGGGACAATTACCGGTGTTTCATGTAATAAAACCACCGGAAAGTTAGAGGGTTCGTTTACACTACCTGGTGTCTCCATGGGGATTAATTGTACGGGTTGTACGGCGAATGTGTCACTATGAATTTTTTCAAGACAAATCACTGCCGAAGCGGTGTTCACTGCCGGACATGCCGGGACTTCACAGGCGGGCGGGCCTGGCGGCGTAGCGTCCTGAAAACGTTCGGTCCGACCGATGGCCCGGTTGATTTTGAATACCCGCACGGGAAGCCCTGGGGATTTCGTGGAACTAATCCCAAGACCCTAGTCCCAAGTCCCTGACTGTCAACCCACCTCCAACGCCACACGCCGGGCAAGTGCGTGATTTCGCTCGGCGTAATGCTCTGCCATTTTCAGCGTCGCGTGGCCCAGGACCACGCGGACCGCCTCGATCCCGTAATCGGTGTTAATCTTCGTCGCGGCGTTGTGCCGGAGTTGATGCGGATGCCAGAGCAGAACGCCGACCTTCAGGCAGGCCCGCACGATTGCCTGTCGGTAGGTATTCGGCGTGAAGGCGTCGGCAATCTTCCGTCTGTGTTTTCGCCGATAGTTGGACCGGCCGGGCCGGTTGCCCTGACCCAGCGGCGTTTTTCTTCCGGCGTGGCGGCGAGCGGCGTGCCAGTCGTAGGCTTCGGCTGGCCGGAAGATGTATTCGCCGTCGCCGGTCGCGTCGATCAGCGGTCTGAGGATTTTCTGTGCCCGCGGTCCGATCTCGACAAGCCGGTCATAGCCGTGATGTTCGGTCTTGGACGGTGCGTTGTAAAGCCAGACCTTACCGGTCCGGTCGATCAGGCCGGGCTTCATGGCGACCAATTCGCCGGACCTCATCCCTGTGAATTTCTGGATGTGAACCATCGCCCGGACTATCGGCGGAAGTGCGGGCATGATCTGTCGAATGTGTTCGGGCGGAACGGGGCGGACGGGTTCGGACTCACGGACGCCAGGCCGTCCGACCCGCAGGCCGCTGACGGCCTTGAGCGATTCGAGCCGACCCGCCGGGACGATTTCCTCAGCGCATCCCCACTTGAAGATAGTCCTGATCCGGCCAACTTGATTATTGATTGACTTTCGGCGCCAGCCCAGGCCGATCATAACTTCCCGGCAGGCTTTCAGTTGTCGCGGTCCGAAATCGGCAACCGGCAGATTGTCGTAAAGGTCCAGGAGTATCCGCCCGACGGCCCTGTAATTCGATAGTTCGCTGGTGATCTGGCCAGCCTTGACGTAGTGATTTTTCGCGTGCGACCAGAAACCGGCGAACAGGTCGGCGACTGTCGCGCCATTCGGGCTGGGCGGGCGTCCGTCGCCGGCGACCCATTCGCTGATCATGCGGGCGTATTTTTTCCGGCTTTCGGGCGAGCCGTATTTTCCGAGATAGAGGATTCGACCGGAGAAATTGACGTAGGCCAGGTTCTTTGATTTGTGACGAAGGTAGGCAGGCACTCTTGAAGGCATAGCGATCTCCCGTTCTGTACAGGTACAGACTTGCACAGACGTTCAAGGCCGCCATGCCGGGCGTCGGCACGTGAGCTAACTTATGCCCTCGGCAGTTATTACATCAATGGAGACGAGCGGAATTGAACCGCCGACCTTCTGGTTGCAAACCAGACGCTCTCCCAACTGAGCTACGTCCCCTTCTCAATTGCCAATTGCCGATTGCCAATTTGAACATCATCGGACGCCGTGCCGCCTGTTGTTCAATTGGCAATTGAAAATTGGAAATCGGCAATTCTTCAATGGGCCCGGTTGGATTCGAACCAACGACCTCGCCCTTATCAGGGGCGCGCTCTAGCCAACTGAGCTACGAGCCCGTATCAATTGCCAATTGCCGATTTTCAATTTCCAATTGAAAACAAACAATCCACAAATGGAATAATAACACACCTGTAAATCTATCGTCAACATCTCTTTGTCGGCAAATTCGGGTAAAATCCTGAACATCAAGCGCCATGCCCGTTACATCGGCGACAAGGCGCTGCTGCAACTCCATTTGCCGCATCACGCACCGATTGTCTGCCAGGTCAGTGTGAATCCCAGTCGCCTGGCAATCCGCAGGGATGGGACGTTCGTGGTGAATGCGCCGTAATGAGCCACTGCCCCGCGTTCCAGAATCCATCGGGTTGCAACAGCCACAACGGCCGAGGCATAACCTCGGCCTCGATATTCATCCTCGGTCGCAACGCCAATTTCTACAAAGCCGGGGCACAGCCATATGATACATGAGCGGGAGGCCTTTTTGCCGTCGTGACAGATTGCAAAAGCGTCGATGGTCTTCCGCCCCGGGACCGGGACAGGCAACATGGCTTCTTCAGGCGGCTCATCCGGCAGTTCGGGCAGCCTTTCGGGCATCGGAGACAACTTCGGTAAACGCAAGTCGCTCCGGCTCGTCATGGTATAGTCCAGGCCGTTAGAAAGCGATTCTGCGTCCTTAGGCCCAAGCGCCCGGCTAAGTTCGGCCAGACCTATCGGTGAAAATAATTCCAATATATCCAAAGTCGGAATCACCGGTTCGATGACTGATATCGCGCGAGGTATTCCCGTAACCAAAGCCGCATCGCCGAGGCGGTATATTTTCATACGGTTCTTCGGCTCGTCCGTCCTGGCCGGGGACTCTCGAATTTCGATGCCGCGGCTTGGGAATGAAGCGAGCGCGAATCCCGAGTCCTTCTCCAGAAACAGCCGGACCCGATCGTCCATGGCATCAATTATCGTTTCATTTTTCCCGACGGTCATGCCCATGGCCTTTTACTTAAGAATCCACACTGGTATTCGGCAGGAATGCGCCCATCTTGACCAGCCGGGCCTGTAATTCGGTTACGTCGAGGCTGCGGGTGTCGGTGGCTCTTTCAGCAGCCAATGCTGCGGCGGCGCCGGCGGCTTGGCCTGTGATGTAGCAGCCCGGCATCACGCGCACCGAACTCTGCATAAATCGATCCGCACTGATACACCGCCCAGCCACAAGGACATTTGTGAGTTTCTGCGGGACCAGGCAGCGGTACGGAATACCGTAATTTTCACCCGGGCCAAGGCGCAGATTATCCCACTCATCCTTGAACTTGTCATAGTCGGCTTCATCCGTCCCGGCAGGATGTATATCGACCGGATAGGAGTACCGCCCGATCTCGTCGTCGAAGACGGCCCGGCCATGAAAATCGTCCAGGCACAGGACGTAATCGCCCATTATCCGCCGCGTTTCCCGCAGCCCCAGCAGCGAACCGGTGGCGACCAACTCCATCTTCTCGAAGCCTTCGAGATACTCCTTGTAGTAACGCTCGTATTCGAGCATCGACTTTCTGCCCCAGACGAGGCCTTTGGTTAACGACCTTTCATCCGTACCGTCGGTGCCGAAGGTGTGGCCTATATTCCCTCCGCCGATGTTTTCCGACACCGGCCACATCCCCGGCAGGTGACGGTCATGGTGGGTGAAAACCCCGTCTTTGAAAGCCTTCGGCAGAGCGTCCTGATGGGACAAGCCGGACTTTTTCCAAGCCTGGAAATCGACATTTGCCCACAAACTGCAGAGTGTTCCGGGCATGAGGTTGCCCTGCTCGTCGCCTTTCTCGAAGGGCGCTCCAGCCAGGAAAGCCAGGTCTCCGTCGCCGGTGCAGTCGATGTAAATCTTTGCCTTGACGGCGAATATGCCGCTTTTTGCGGCGCAGATGGCGGTGACGACGCGATTACCATCCGTCTCGACGGCAATCAATTGTGTACAAAAAGTGAATTCCACACCAGCCTCTGTTACCAGTTCGTCATAGACGCGTTTGAGGACTTCGACCTTTATGCCGACCATCGAGTCGTTGCTGTTTTTGGCTGAATCATCCGGGCCGGTGCCGCCGACCGATCGCAAGCGGGTGAGGATTTCTTCGCCGAATCCGCCGGCGAGGAAATTCTCGCCGTCTCCGAATTGCATGAAGGCGGGGACCAGGGCGGCTGTTCCCATCCCGCCGAAGCAACTATGCCCTTCAGCCAGGAAGACGCTCACCCCCTGCCGGGCCGCCGACACCGCCGCCGCTGCGCCCGCCGGGCCTCCGCCGGCGACGAATACGTCCACTTCGTGACGGATGGGAATCTCACGTCGAAACACAATGCATCCGGTTTGTGCATCCTTTGCCATAGTCCTTCTCGCTTTCGATGTCTATTTCTTCGTCGCGCAGATAACGACGGTAAGGTATTCCATTTGATTGTCTTCGGCAATGAAGTTCCCGTTCAGGTGAGGCTGAACCTGCCGGAGGTAATCTGAATCCAGTACGGACAGAGGTTTGACTTGTATATTTTCCCACCCGTTATCGACGAGGATTCCGCGGTACTCAACCGGCCTGAGGCGGTTCGGCTGGGATGCGTATCTGCAAAGGCGATAGTAGAAATCCGAATAGCGATAGATGTTCAGCGGGTCCCGGCTGCGGAGGTAGCGTGTGTGCGTCTGAAGATCAACCACAGCCAGGAAAATCGCTCCGGGACGGATTACTTGATTGAGTTGCTTGATTGTTCGGGCTACATCGTCGAAATGTTCAAACGCCGCCTGGCTGAAGACGAAATCCACACCTTCGCCGTCCAATACGGAAAGGTCGAAATCCTCCCGCCAGATGTAATTCAGCCGGTCGGCCCGACCCGATTGTGTTCGCTTCAATTGTTCTCGTAACTCATCGAGAGATGACTTATCCAGGTCGTCGTTTTCGAGGCGATGGAAAAGATCTTTGTAGAATTTTTCGCTGCTTTGGGACAGGAGGTCATGTGCGTCAACGGCGTTGTATTTTCGTGCGCCTTTGGCCAGAAGGATAAGCCCGATTCCCAGGTCCTGGCCTGGGCCTGGTTCAAGGATGTTTTTCCCGTTTATTTCCGCCGGCTCGCCGAGATATTCGTTGAGATACGCCAGCCAGTTATCGACAACCTCGAAATCATACTTGACGCACCGGTCGATTTGGGCAGGTGAAAAATCCCTTGGTCTGCGATAGCCAAGCAAAGCGTACCGAAGTTTATTGGCTGCCAGTGCGGCAGCGCCCAGGACGTGACACGTTCGATTCCGCACGTGAGGCGGGTTTGATGTCCGGACATCAGTCATCGCCTGATGAATTTCCATTCTGCCCCTTCGCCAACCTGCGGAGTTCTTCCTGCCAGGCAACATACAGAGTGATCTTTTTGCCTTCCTGCATTATGCAATATTGGGTTACGTCTTCGTCGTTAAGGTATCTCCGTTTGACTTCTTCCTGAACGGCAGACTCATCCCAGTCGGGATATTGAGAAGCGACGATTGCACTGACATGCCTACGCGTGAATCTATTCGCTTCAAACATAAGACCCTATACGCTCTGCCGGCGTTTTACGACGCAGAAAATCGGCTACTTCGTCGTCCATCACCTCAATCTTGTCGGCATCGATACGATGTTTCATAATTTTTCCCTTATCACCGCCGCTTTTTTTTGCGTTTATTCCGTTGTTTTTTGGTCAGGCGTTTGGAGCGCTGCTTGACCTTGAATCCGCCGGCTCCGAACATGTCCATATTGCCCATCTGCTTGGCGAATTGCATCCGGTCGCGCATGCCCATCCCGGCCATTTGTTTCATCATGCCGGCAGCAGCGGTGAAAGACTTGACCAGCCCGGAGACGTCCTGCGTTTCGCTGCCGCTACCGCGTGCAATCCGCCGGCGGCGCGAAGAGTCGATAGCCGAAGGATCGGAGCGCTCGGCCTTGGTCATGGAGTTGATAATCGCCTCCATGTGGTCGATCTCACCGCCGTCGAGGTCCATGTGCTTGAGTTGGCTTCCGACGCCGGGCATGAGTTTGAGGATGTCCTTCATCGCCCCCATCTTCTTCATCTGCTTCATCTGTCCGAGGAAGTCGTCGAGCGTCAGTGCGCCTTTGGCCATCTTAGCCTGAAGCGCCTCGGCCTGTTCGGCGTCGAATGTCGCCTGGGCCTTTTCAACCAGCGTTACCATGTCGCCCATTCCGAGGATTCGCCCGGCCATGCGGTCGGGGTGGAATTCTTCGATGGCTTCGAGTTTTTCGCCTACGCCGATGAACTTGATGGGCTTTCCGGTAACGGCTTTGACCGAAAGGGCCGCCCCGCCGCGAGCGTCGGAGTCGAATTTCGTCAGGATCACCCCGTCCAGTTCCAGGCGTTCGTTGAATTCCTTGGCGGAGTTGACGGCGTCCTGCCCGGTCATGGCGTCGCAGACGAGGTAAATCTGGTGCGGGCTGACGGCACGGGCGATGTCGGCGGCCTCTTTCATCATCTCTTCGTCGATGTGCAACCGCCCCGCGGTGTCGATGATGACCACGTCGCGTTCGTTTTCATTCGCCCAGGAGATGCTCTTTCGCGCGACGCGGACGGGGTTCTTCTCGCCTTCAAGCCTGAAGCACGGTACGGAGACCTGCTCGCCCACCACAGACAACTGCTCAACGGCGGCGGGTCGCTGGAGGTCGCAGGCGACCAGCATCGGATGCTTACCCTGGGCTTGCATGAACCTGGCGAGTTTTCCGCAGGTGGTCGTCTTGCCGGAACCTTGCAGACCGGCCATCATGATGATCGTCGGCGGCGGCGAGACGTAGTAAATCCGCGTATCGACCGGGCCCATCAACTCGACCAGTTCGTCGTGGACGATCTTGACCATCAACTGGCTGGGATGGAGGCTCTTGATGACTTCCTGGCCTCGGGCCTTTTGGACGACGGATTCGCAGAATTCGCGGACAACCTTGAAGTGCACGTCGGCGGCCAGCAGGGCCTGGCGAATATCGCGCATCGCGTCCTTGACGTTCTGGTCGGTAATCCGCCCGCGCCCGGACATCCTGTGAAAAATCCCGGAAAATTTGTCTGTCAACGCTTCAAACATGGTTTGTGAAGGATAACAGATTCGCTGAATCCGTGAAAGGAATGTTTAGCGGCGGTCGGTACGACCGCCTTCAAGATCGCTTCTTTGCGCCCTTGCCTTTGCGAGCCGCCTTGAGTCTCGGAGCAAGATTGAACAACCTGACCGGGTTGTCCACGAAAAGCCAGTTGGCGGTCTCTCTGGCCCGGTCAAGATCGAACACTCCATCGGCAACTTTTTGCGCCAAAGCCGCTGCAACATTCTCGCGAGCAAGTTTCTGATGGCCGTAAACACCATCAACAAAAGCGTAATCGCCTCCGAAGGCGCTGATCTTATTGGCCGGTACGGCGTCCAGCCACTCCACCAGGCCCCGCCGGGCCGCCTCCGGAGATATGATATGCCCCCAGCACATGTCGATAAACACGTTGCGGAAATTCTTCGCCAGGTTTGACAGTTCCATCAGGTACGGATAGCCCATGTGGAAAATGTCGAACTTCACGTTCTCATATTCCAGGAACAGGTTGGTCAAATGGACGGGATTGACGTCGGCGATGACGTTTCCGCTTCCTTCCTGAATCCCGGTGTGGAACTGAAACGTCAGCCCCCGCTTATCGGCCAGCCCGAGCAGGTAATGCATCATGTGATCCTGAAAGGCCTTTCCGATCTTGATGTCGCCCCGCCTGTCGGGCGAGTTTTCGTCGGCGAAAAGTACATTGAATTCGCGTTCCGCCTCGGCTGCGCTGACTTTGTCAAAACGCAACGTGCGTCTGTACGCCAGCCCGCATTTGAGCGTTACACACCCCCGGCGGTCAAAGGCCTGCTCCAGACGACGCCTCATCGCCTCCTTCCAGTCGTCGAGGCTGTGGACGGACATGTCCAGTTCCCGTCCGATCCGCACGATGTCCCGGCGGTGCGTGGGGCAGATAAATTCGTCAAGCCGAAACGCCGAGGCGAAGAACTCCCGATCGCAGTCGAGATCGGAATCCACGATGGACAGCGCGATGCGGCTCTTGTCTTTCAGAACGTACTTATAATGGCCGCCTTTTTCACGTGCGGCGACGAAGGCCTCGTTCAATGGGCCGATCGTCCTGCCGCTGACGCCGTCGATACCGTACAGGTCGCGCGCCGCCAGGTCCAGTGGTCGGCCGTAGCCAGTGAACCGCGCGGCATGCCAGTACGGTTCAACCATCTTCCATCGCTTCAGCAAATCCCGCGACGAATCCCGCACGATTTCCAGTTCATCAACCGATAGGCCCGCCGAAACCAGATCGCTTGAGAAATAATGCCGTAACCATTCGCTCAGTACGTCTGCCTCTTCAGGCCGATCCGCCTCCATCGGCAGATGCTCATGGGTGTCAATAATGCTCAGGCCGTCGATATACTCCAGCAATTGCTCATACACAGACATCGTGGTATCTCCTCGATTTCCTGTACATACACCCCGGAAGCGTTATCTTATCCGCCAATCACAAATCTTCAGAGATATTTCTCCACTAAGACGCCGAGTTTCTTCTTTGCTGCGGGCGGGATCATCTCCCTGTTCGACCAAATCGCCTGTTCCAGCGCGCTGTGGGCCGGGGAAGGCGTATCGGCGATCTCGCCGAAGCGGGCAACGGCCGTCTTTATCAGTTCGACGGCGTTTTGTGTGGCTTCGGTCAGATTACCTATGATTTCCTTGAGAAGTTCGTGCTTGTCCAGTTCTGTCGGGTGAGGGCGCCAGCAGTCGTAATCGCTAGGCAGGGTGACCATCGCGTATGCAATATCGGCTTCGCGGGCAAGTTTGGCTTCGGGCATGACCGTCATTCCGATAAGGTCTCCGCCCCATGCACGGTGCATCTCGCTCTCGGCGCGGGTGGAAAAGGCAGGGCCTTCCATGCAAACGTAAGTCCCGCCGTCATGAACTCTGGTTTGTATGGTATCGGCGCAGTTGAGCAGGTGCTTCCGCAACACCGGGCAGAACGGCGATGCGAACTCCACGTGAGCGACCAGGCCGTCATCGAAGAACGTCGGCGTCCGGCGGTAAGTCTTGTCTATCACCTGGTCCGGGATGACCAGGTCCTTAGGCCTGATTTCCTCTCGCAGCGAGCCGACAGCGCCGGAGGCGATTATGTGCGTACAGCCGACGGCTTTGAGCGCATAGATGTTGGCGCGATAGTTGACCACTGAAGGATTGATCAGATGTCCCGGCCCGTGGCGGCTGAGCAAGGCGACTGTAACGCCCTGCCAATCGGCCTCAATAATGACGTTGGACGGGTTTCCGAACGGTGTGCCGACATTGACCGACTTGCCGGTTCCTTCAGCGCAGATCGCATCGCCAAGCCCGCTTCCTCCGATGATCCCAACTTTCACTTTCGCCATATCAGAAGTCTCCTTGATATAATTTGATGTAACTGTTCACCCATTTGCAATGATCGCAGAAGAAAAGAGCGAGTCAGGTATCAGTCATTTGGCATTGGGCATTTGGCATTTGGCATTGGTGGTCAAGGGTCATTGTGCGTTCTGTCTTTATAATTATGAGATTTTATTGAATCGTGGAATTAAACAGAAAAAACTTCCACAAAGCCTGTGCCACCAATGCCAAATGCCCAATGCCTAATGCCCAATATCCATTGCTTCTTGCGCGACTCGGTCTTTTTCTGAAGCATACGGCTGAACTCTTACAATTTGCTTTATTTCCCCGGTTCCAGCAGT
>DAOVLS010000033.1 GCA_030631125.1 Planctomycetales bacterium | reverse complement strand
TCGATCAGCATCGGATGGCCGAGGTTCGCCGCCGCGCCGGGCGTGGAAATCTGATGGCCTGTGTGTATCCATACCGGGATGTCGAGCGTCGTCGCCCGTTCCCAAAGGAAGTCGTATTGCCGGTCGGCGGGTGAGAATTTCTGCACCGGCGGGAGCAGTTTCAGGCCCTTCAGTCCCAGTTCGCGCACGGCCCGCTCCAGTTCGTCGGCTGCCGATTCTCCGGCGGTCGGGTCCACACCGGCAAAACCGATGAGCCTGTCGGGATGCGCAGCCGCCATCTCGGCGACGCTGTCGTTGGTTACCATCACCACGCCGAGCGAAGCCGACAGGTCCGTGCCGACGATGACGCCCTTCTCGACGCCGGCGGCGTCCATATCGGCGATGATGTCATCGAGCGACCTGCTCCTGATGGATTTCTCAAGATCGGCCCGGCCCGACGGGCGAAAGAACCGCTCCAGAATGGTCGGAAGGTCGGGGAGATATTTCGCTTCTCCCACCAGCGGGTGAATATGATCGTCTATAATCATCCCACCACTTTACAGGTTCGGCGGGTCTTTTTCTATTTTCTATTTACCGCCAATGGCCTGCCTGTAAGCGTCCATCGGCGTATAAACGTCCTTCGGCGTGTCGTCGTTCTTGTCGCGCATGTACATCAACACGTAATCCAGTTTGCCGTCGGCCTTGCTGGTGAAGGTGAATTTTTTCCTGGCGGCTACGTCGGCCTTGGTGATGTTGACGTCGGCGGCGTAGTATTTCTCGCCGACCCGCCCGATAAGTCGCCACCTGGCAGGGTACGGAGCGGCGAATTTCGTCGTGTACGTTCCGCCGGTCTTGATTGGCTTTTCGACGTTTTCCCTCGTCCAGCAGTTCCTGTAGCCCAGCGGTGCTATCGCAGCCGGTTTGGACTTCTCCATATAGACGTACTGCGCCCCGACGCTGGGGCGGTCGGGGGAGACCTCCTCGCCCCAGAACGGGTCCCAATGCAGGCCCAGGTACGTCCGGCGGTTCTTTTCCGCCCCCGGCGAGAGCATCAGGAACCACATGAAGTCGTATTTGCTCGCGTAGTTGCGGTCGAAATTGATTATCCCGATAGTGCCCGGCGGGGCCTTGACGTTCCTGTCTTTCTTGTACCCCGCCCGTTTGGAATCGAAGATAACCTCGCCGCCATCTTTCAGGACAAACGCGCAAATCCGCGTCTTACCGTGCATTCCCTGCTGGTTCACGAATTCGACCGGCCTGATATGGAGCCAGGGCTTGTTCGCCCACATGGTGTAATTGGTTATTACGTTGTCGGCTTTGCCCCTTCTCATACTCAGCCCGGCGTGCTCGACGACCATCTTGTCCGGCGTGTTCTCCAGGATTTTGGTGTACGTGGTTCCCATTCCGAAGCACCTTTTGCCGATGTCGTTGACTTTGTATATCTCGTTGCCGGCCAGTCCGCCGGTATCGAGTCGGGCTGCGTAGTCGATGCTGTCTTCCTTGTTGGTGAACAGGAACAGCTGGCTGTACTTGTTCTGGATGACCGGATCGCCCCTGAAGGTGTAATCGGTCACGCCGTAGGGGACCTGCGTCCACTTGTCGCGGTCGGCCATTACGTGGCGGAGCGGGCCTTTCATCAGGTATTTCTTATTGGAATCCCAGATAATCACGTCGCCGACTTTTCCGGTCTTGAAGGACAGGCCCTTGCTTTTAGCGGAATTTTCTGCCCTGTCGGTACTGACGACCTGATAGTGGTAGGTGATTCCCGGTTTAAGATTGGTCAGTGCCACGCGGTGCGAGGTCGTATAGGCAGAATCCCCCGCGCTCCCGGTATAACCACTGGAGGTGGGGCCGCCGAACAGGACTTTACTGTCTGCCGGTTCGTCGGTCGTCCAGACGATTTCCGTCGTCAGGCTGGCGAGGTTTTCCGTTTTGACTGCCGAGATAGTCGGGGCGGTTGTGTCGGGCGTTAACTTGAAATTCACGATGGCGTCTTCGTCGGCCTCGATTTCCAGGTTGCGCTTGGCCTTTCGCTGATAGCCTTTCTTTATGGCTGTTATTCGATAGACGCCTTCGGGTACATCAGCCAGCGTGTATCTTCCGTCGGCGCCGGTGGTGGTCGAGAAAAGCCCGACCTTGACGGTCGCTCCGGCGATCGGCTTTTTATTTTTGTCGCGGACCAAGCCTTCGACGCCGCCCTTGGCGCTTCCTTCGACGAAGTTTTTGAGGATTTCGTCAGCCTTCAGTGCGCGGGAGTGAATGCTGACTTCGTCGATCAGGCCCTTGAAAGGCTGAAACCACTTTCCGCGTCCGTACCATGCCCCGATGTGGAGGTTTGCTGTGGAGGCGTGGATTTTAGCGGGCGCTTCGGCGACGGAGCGGTTCAGTTCGCCGTTGATGTATAACTTCATTGTCAGGCCGTCGGACGTTACGGCGATGTGCGTCCACTTGCCGGCGCGCACGCCCTTGAGCGTACTGGTCCATTTCCCGCCTGAGCCTGTATCGGAGAGGGCGAAACTGATCCTGTCTTTAGTCGGGTCGATGTCCATCTCGAAGGCACGCTCATTGTTCTTGCCGCCGAAGAGCCATCTTTCGACGATCGTGCCACGTTCGGTCAGCGACGAGTTAACCCAGGCCATCAGCGTTATCTGCTTGAGGCTGTCGAGTGCGGCGTACTTTGGGATATCGACGTAGTCGTCCACGCCGTCGAACTTCAGCGCCGATCCGACGCGCCCGGCCGCCCAGGTCGGCCCGTGAATCCTGCCGTTGTTCTTCAGGCCTGACGAATCGGCGACGGTTTGCCCCTTGGCCTCATCGAACTTCCAGTATCCGATAAGACCCTTGGCCGGTATCGCCGCCTGCAACTCCGCATAAGAGACAGACAAAAAACATACTGCCCCAAGCAACGCCGCTATTCTCGTCTTGCTCATAATTCGCTCCTCTTTCTAATGCCTTTTGCGAAGGGAAAACCCCAGTCGCTCACAGCCTCTCGGCCATGATAGACACTCTTTAACCCAGCCGCCACATAGTCCGACCTTATTTATCGAGATTTTTTCAGGGTTGCCGACGACGAAACCAGTCGAGATTACCGCGCGGCTTCTGGCGGCTTCTGTTGGTTCTATTGAGATGTCGATTTTGATGCTTCGGGGGTATTCCCGTATGCGCCCATATTAACTCTCCCGCCATCGGGCTTCGGCTCGTTCCCGCATTCGCTTTTCGGGTCGCCGGCGTCTATGCACGGACTGGTTACGCCGTCTTTGACCCATTTTTTCGCCTTCGTATCCCACCGGCCTGATTTGCTCCTGAGGTGGAAGTCGCCCTTCGACGGATCGGCGAACAGGGGGTCTTTGGAAAAATCCCCCGTCCCGGCGGCGCATTGGTTGTAGTTCCCCTGCTTATTGTTCCATATGTCGTTGTGCGACGAACTTATCCTGCCGGCTCTGCGATTTATTCCGTAACCGCCGTTGCCGATGATTATGTTATTGAACACGGTGAACCCGTAAGACTCGCCGCGTTGAATGTCAATGCCGTCGCTGTCATTGTTGCAGATTATGTTGTTTCTTATGGTAATATTCTTGGCCTTGTCGCTCGGATGGTGCATAAGCGTGGCCAATATGCCGTCGCCTTTAACATTGTATATAAGATTGTTCACGATGGTAACGTTTTCCAATGTACTCCGCACGAAGCATTGAATGCCCGCCGGCTGACGGCTTCTCATTCCGCTTATCGTGTTGTTTGCAATGATATAATTACGCCCGTGATGGTTCAGCCGCAATCCCCAGGTCGCACTGCCGATCAGTACGTTATCGCGGAATTCCGCAAAGATTGCCCCGTCAAGATGCGCGCAGGCGTGAACCCTGTTATGGGTAACGTGATTTCCGATTACGTGCATATTGAAAATGTCCCTGTCTGTGTTCAGCGACCAGATTCCCGGGTTATCTTTTACGGTATTGTTGATGACATAAAGGTCCTTACAGAAACAAACCACAGGGCCGCAGTGTTCCATGAGGTTGTTCCTTAAATATACCTCGTGGTTAAGTCTTCGATGCCCTTGCGCGCCACCGACGCATACGAGCCTGTGCGCATAGGAACCGCCGTGTATATCTTCGACAGTGAAGTTCTTTACATGGCTTGCGGAAATAAAGCAGTTACGCTCTCTGTCCTTCTTTGCGTACGTACTGGCTGTGGCGAAACCCCTGAAGGTTGTGTTCTCTACGTAGAGTTTGGGGTCTGTCGCCTCCAGGTCGGGGATAAGAAAACAGACGGCACTCTTGTCATGATGCCTTACGACAGATTTATGCGTGCCGCAGATGGTAACATTGCTCCTCTTTATGATAATCGAGTACTTGACCGGGCGCGCCTTCTTGTAGAACGACTGAAAAGTACCCGGAGGATACTTTTCGTTCGTTACTTCGTGCGTTCCTTCTGCCAGTTCGACTATACCGCCTTCGGGCGGCAGCGAGTCAATGGCCTTCTGGATTGATTCGCCCGGTTTGACCTGCACGAGAAAGGTTGAGACTATCCATTCGGCCCTGCCTGTCGCCGGGTAGGTGTTGAGGTCTATCATGTCCCGAAGGAATTTGTCCTTGCCCTTGCCCGCCACCCATTTATTCCAGAGTTCCGCTCGCTGCTTCACCCACTGCCGACGGGTGTTGTTAGTGGTCTTTACGAGTATCTTCCACGTACCTTTTTTCGTCGGGACGGTCCATTGGAACGAGGCGCCCTTGGCTTCCGGCGAGGCTGCCTTGTCCACTAACCAGAGGTATTTCTCCGCACCTTCAGCCTTGACGCTGAAGGTGATTTTTTCGCCCGGTTTGATCTGAAATACGGTCTTCTGGTCTGCGGTTTTGCTGTTGGACCGGGAGATAATTTTAGGGGCTTCTGCCTGTTGGGCTGTGGCGGTAGAGAGCGTTATCAACGACATGACCAGAGCGGATAGAAACAAATTCTTGTCCATTTTGGAGTATTCCTTCCTATTTCTTGATACTCTTCGATGCTTTTGCAGTGTTTCCGTAAGCGCCTATGTTCACCCGCCCGCCGTTGGGCGCCGATTCGCGCGAGAAGTTCGCCTTCGGATCGCCGGCATCGATACACGGACTGTGCATAGTGTCTTTAACCCACTTTTTTGCTTCGGGGTCCCATCGGCCTGCTTTGCTTTTGAGATGGAAATCCCCTTTGGCCGAATTGGCAAAGAGGGGTTCTTTGGAAAAATCCCCTTTCCCCGCGGTACATCCTTCATAACTGCCCTTTGCATTATTCCATATATTGTTATGGCCGATAGATACCTTTCCCGATGTATGGTTTATCCCGTAGCCCCTGTTGCCTGTGATTATGTTGCTGTGTATGGTTGAGTTGTCCCATTTGGTCACCATTTTGATGCCGTCGCCGCCGTTGTTGCAAATCGTGTTATTCAATATGAGCGCTTCGCAATCCTCGCGTATTCCCCGCATTTCATGGTGCATTATTCCCGCCCCCCGGTTATTGTAGATAAGATTGTTGGCGACCACTACATTCCTGAACCCTGCCCGGTGCCAGAACTCGATTGCCCATTGGCTCGTTCCTGTTATTGTGTTCTTCTCCACTATCGCGGGGCTTATGACGTTGTTCAGGACCAGTCCTCGCCGGCTGCCGTTGATTGTGTTGTTATACACGTCGTAATGGTGCCCCGAATCTATAATCAGAGCGAAAACCGACCCCCCCGCCTTGAGGATTTTATTCCCCGCTATATATATGTAGGAGGTGTTTCTATCGACGTGCAGCGGGCACCAGCCGGGATCGCCGTGAAGAGTGTTGCCGAGGATATAAAGATTTCTGCAGAAGCATGCGGCGAGTTTACCGTGTTCAACCGTGTTATTCTTGTAGTATATATTCTCACTGTATCGGAGGTGAACCTGCGGGTTCCCGACACTTACAAGGCCCCCCGCGTACGACTTATCGTGAATGTCCTCAACCGTCAGGTTCTTTACGTGTCTGCCGAAAATCAAGCGACTGATTACCCTGTCCTTTTTCGTATAGGCGCTGGTGGTGGTGAAACCTCTGAAAGTGATGTTCTCGACATAAACGTTGGGGCCCGAAGCCTCCAGGTCGGGCAGGAGGAAGCACTGTACGCCTTTGCGAAGTCCTCCCCGACTTTTGACAAATCCGGCATCGCCGATATCGTGCCTTACGATGGCGTCTCGCGCGCCGAAGATGGTAACATTGCTCCTTTTTATGATGATGGAATACTTGATTGGCGGATGCGACTTGGCGAAGCAATGGAAGGTGCGCGTAGGATATGTCGTCTCGTTCACCTCGTGTATGCCGGGGGCAAGTTCGACAATGCCGCCTTCGGGCGGAACCGAGTCTATTGCCTTCTGGATGGACTGGCCGGGCTTGACCGTTGTCAGGGAGGTTGAGACTATCCATTCTTTTCGGCACTTCAGCGGCCAGAGGCGGTGTTCTGTCATCCCCTGGATGAACTTTTTCTTTCGCTCCGGATAACTCTTCCCTGCCCGGTTTTTTCTGACTTTGATCCACTTATCCCAAATCGCCGCCTGTTTCTTTATCCGCTGCTCCTGTGCGGCGTTGGTGGTTTTGACGCCTATCTTCCACATACCCTTCCTGGCTGGGACGGTCCAGGTGAATGATGCGCCCCCGGCTGTCTTCTGAACCACTTTGTCCGCCAGCCAGACGTATTTCTCCGCACCTTTGGCCTTGACGGTAAAGGTTATCTTCTCGCCCGGCTTGACCGCAAAGACGGTTTTCTCGTCGCCGGTCTTACTGTTGGACCAGGAGATTACTTTCGGCGCTTTCGGGCTTTCGGCTGACAAACACGAAGACAAACAGAGAACCGTCATTAAACTCGTTGCAATTAATCTTCTACGCATTTCTTGCTACTCCTTTTTTTTGCCTTTTCCGATAGTTTTACCTGTCTGATGATTTTGATGCTTCGGTCGTATTTCCGTATGCACCAATGTTCGCCCATCCGCCATTGGGCTGCGGCTCGTTCCCATATTTGCTTTTGGGGTCGCCGGCGTCAATGCACGGGCTGGTTACATCATCTTTAACCCATTTCTTCGCCTTCGGGTCCCATCGACCGGTTTTACTTTTGAGGTGGTAATCCATTTTGTCCGAGTCGGCAAAGAGGGGGTCTTTTGAGAAATCCCCCACACCGGCGGCACATCCCTTGTAGTCGCCTTGAACGTTGTTCCAGACGTCGTTATAGCCGAGAGTGAGGCTGCCCCTCTTGCAGTTGACTCCATAGCCTTTGTTGCCGACGATTACGTTATTCCTTATGTCCAACGTCCAGAGAGGGTCGTCCAGGCGGATACCGTCTCCGCTATTGTTACAGATCACATTATTTATTATTTTCGCTTCCCTCGCCGCGCTGCCCCTCCATTGTTTTACCCGGATGCCGGGGGCATTATTCGGATGGCCTTTCCAGTGCCCGTTATTGCAGATAAGATTATTCCTGATGATATAGTTCGACACACCCCCCTGGCATTCAATGATAAGCCCCTGGTCTCTTCCGTTCCTGAAGATGTTCTTTTCGACTATTCCGTTTTGTGGCGAACCGTCCTGTAAAAGCGGATTTCGGCCTGTAAAAATGTTCTCCTGCACATGCAAATTAACTACTCTGCCATGTATTCTCAACGCGTGTATGGCGTCGGTTACGCGATTGTTTCTTATATTGATATTTTCATTGTTCCTGTTGACATCTATTGCAAACGACCCGTGATCAACCGTGTTATTACAGACATGAACATTCGTGCTGAAGTTAAAACCGATACAGCCTCCGTGCATGGTATTATTTATGAAGTAAATATTCCGACTATACGTCGGGCCGCCCTGGTAACTTCTTACCACAAAGCCGGTGCTGCGCGATACCGTGTCTTTGACGGTAAAGTCGGTAACACCGTCAGCCGCAATCGACGCGCCTTCTGAACGGAACCCTCGAAAAGTTATGTTCCTGTAGCCGCCGCGAGGAATCTGGAAACATACGACACCTTTCCTTTTAATACGCTTCTTATGATGCTTCAAAATAGTTTTCCTGTCGCCATAAACGGTTACATTGCTTTTATTGAGAAGGATCGAGTAGTGTGGATTTTCCGAATTGCCGGAATAGTATTTTGTCGGATACATTGTATTGTTGACTTCGTGCGTTCCCGGGGCGAGTTCGATTATGCCGCCTTCGGGCGGAAGTGAGTCAATGGCCTTCTGAATGGACTCGCCCGGTTTGACTCTTACCAGGAAAGTGGAGGCTGTCCATTCCTTCCGCGCTTCGGCCGGACAGGTAATAAGGTCCGCCATGTCCCGGATAAACTTTTGCTTTTCCTCAGGGTAACTTTTTCCTTTCCGGTCCTTTCTGACTCTGGCCCATTTGTTCCAGAAGACCACCTGCTGTTTTACCCACTGCTCGCGGGCGATGGTGGTGGTCTTGACGTGAATCGTCCACATACCCTTCCTGGCTGGGACGGTCCAGGTGAACGATGCGCCCCCGGCTGTCTTCTGAACCACTTTGTCCGCCAGCCAGAGGTATTTTTCCGCACCGTCGGCCTTGATGCTGAAGGTGATCTTCTCGCCCGGCTTGACCGCAAAGACGGTTTTCTCGTTGCCGGTCTTACTGTTGGACCAGGAGATTACTTTGGGAGCCTCCGCGCCTTTAGCCGAGGCACTCGTGGACAGACAGCAGACCATCACCAAACTCGCAGTAATCAATCTTGTTCGCATTTTCTGACGCTCCTGTAACCGTTCGTGTAAGCATATTGGTAATTTGACGCATAATTTCGTTTGTTGGTCTTCGAACAGCGCCGAACGGCGAGCCGCACGGCTTGCCGTTCAGCGCTGTTTCCGGTCCCAAGACACCATCGTAACCTAATTCGCGTCCAGTCTGAACACATACCCCGCTTCAGCAGGCCTGTAGGGAACCTTGAGGCCGTAGTCGCAATAGTTGCTCCCGGCCTCGCCCGGACCGACAAGACACTCGAAGCCCTCGCGCCGGAACGCGGATTCGAGAGCGTCATGTGCATGAGCCTCGCCTTCAGGAAGGCCATCGGCACGTCGCCGGGCGCATACCGCAGAAAATTTCGCAGCCGGTAAGTCGGCGGGTAGCGCCGCCGCATTTTTTTCAGATTAAATGCCGAGAAAGGTCTTGTCTGTACCCGGCGAGGAGATATAGTCTGCAACCTTTGACTCCGCATGAAGGAGAACCGCGATGCCGGTCGAAGTCGGCGAGATGACTTTCCTGGAACAGCTGGCCAAACAGTTTGACATTCCCACCCCGGAGTACCTCACCGCCGACGCGCCTCGCAGCGAGATACGTTCGGCTTTGGATCGCTGGGGCGGCAAGGGGATAATCAAGCCCGACATACTCGCCGGAAAGCGGGGCAAGGCCGGCGAGGTATCCGTCGTTACCACCGCCGCCGAGGCGATGAAAAAACTCAAACTCGCAGCGGCGGCGGAAATCAGCGGGAAAAACGCCAGAACCGCCTACCTCGTCCAGTTCGTCCCCTCCGAGCAGGAAGTCTATACCGCCATTACCTACGACTCGCGATGGCTGGGACCGTCGTTCACCATCTCAATGACCGGCGGCGTGGACGTCGAGGAAATCACCGAAGAGAAGAAAAAAACCATTCCAATCGACGTCTTCAAGGGTCTGGACGCATACCAGGCCTCCGACATGCTCGCATCCTTACGCTGCCCGCAAAAACTCATCAGCCTGCTGTCCCGAACGTTCGTTAGTTTCTGGGATATGTTCATCACAACCGGAATGCGAATGGCCGAGATAAACCCCTGGCGGATTACGCCGGACGGAAAGATATACGCCTGCGACTTCAAGGGCGTCTTCGACGACAGTAATTACCGATTCGGCGAGTACGGCCGGAACCTGCCGGAGTATCCCGAAGGCAAGACGGAACTGGAAGAGGAAATGGCCGAGTGGGACGCCGCCAGCCATCGAGGCCAGGCGCACGTAGCCGACCTCGGCGGGAAAAAAGTCCTGCCGATACTCTTCGGCGGCGGAGCCAGCACGATAATCATCGAGACGCTCCTGGAATACGGGGGCGACCCGATCTTCCTGTCCGACTTCGGGGGCAACCCGCCATACGACCGGATGTACGGTACTATCGAGCGATGCCTCAAACACAAACTCAAGGACGCCTCGCTCCTGCTGATACTCGGCGGAAAGGCCAACAACACGCTGATCGACGTAACCTTCCAGGCGATCGCCGACGCGCTGCGGGATTATTTCGAACGCCACGGGCCTGTGGAAATCCCGGTCGTCATCGGCCGAGGCGGGCCCAGGCTGGTCCAGGGAATGCTCGCGCTGCGAAAGACGCTCGAAGACCTCAAACTCCCATATGTGATGTTCGGGCCAGACACACCCATTACGCTCGTAGCCGAGTACGCCGCGAGACTCGCTGACATCGCCGAACGCCAATCGTTCAACAACGCTCACGACAGGCCGTTCGACAACGCTCACGACAGGCAGGAGCAGAAATCATGAGGGCAAAGACACTTTCGGACCTGCTGAAGAAATCCGACCGGGTAGCCGTCAGCAACGTTACCGGGCGCGAAGCCTCGAAGGTCTCCGTAGATTCCCAGGCCTGGTGCAACAACATCGTCGGCGGCTGGGCGCTGGGCAAGGGCGGGCAGACCATCACCTGCGGCAAGGGCGACGACATCCCCGTCTTCGCCAACTGCGCCGACCTGATGAAAGGCCTGCCACCGGAAAAACACCCAAACAAGGTCGTGGTTTATTCGCCCCCGCAGGCGGTCTATGGCGACGTCAAAGAGGCCATCACCTACAGCGCAGGGAAGATCGAAACCATTTTCGTAATCACCGAGCACGTCTCGGTGGAAGTAACTGCCAAGATTCGCAATCTCGCCGATGCAGCCGGTATCGACATCCTCGGCTGCAATACGCTGGGTATCATCAACGCCCATGACCGCGTGCGAGTCGGGGCCGTCGGAGGAAACGAGCCGGACGAAAGTTTCACACCCGGAAGCGCGACGATCATCTCCAACTCCGGCAACATGGTCAACACCATCGCCTCATACCTGGCGTCGGCGGGTATCGGAACATCCTTCGGAATCTCCACGGGCAAAGATACGCTTATCCTGACGCCCCCGGCCGACCTGCTGGAACTGGCACATAAGGACAAAAACACCAAGGTAGTAATCCTGTACGTCGAGCCGGGCGGACTCTACGAAACCGAAGCGTTGGAACTGGCCCGCTCCGGCGGATTCACCAAGCCAATGGTGGTATACGTCGCCGGCGGCGCGCTGGAAGGTAAGTCTGTATCGCTTGGGCACGCCGGCGCTGTCGTCGAAGGCGGCGCGACAAGCGCCTCGGCAAAGGCGGCGGCATTCGACGAATACTTCGGCGTCGAGACGTTCGAGATGGAAAAACGCTACCGCAGGAGCAGTGAACTGACATCGGCCCTGAAGAAGGGCATACGAGTCCGCAGCCTGCATTACATACCGGCGGCGACACAGTTAATCTTCCGTATGCTGGGCGTCGAACGCGATTCGCCGGTAAAACGCAAAATGGTGCTGAATCCGTGGTTCGTCAACATGCGCGACTGGGGAAAGCGAATCCCCTCTCGACTGATCCTCACGCCCGGCAAGGTTCCCGAACCCTGGGGCGGGCAGTTCAGGAGGCTGATGAAATCGGAACTCGGTGCAGGCCCAAGCCGGCGGGCAATGAAAAACCTCTCGCATGCCTCGTCGAACGACGGCGAGACCACACGCATCTACGGACGCGACCTGACCGAACTGATGGCGAAACGCTCATTCGCCGAAGCCGTCATTCTCTACTGGACAGGAGAGGAAGCAACCCACGATTTCGAGCCGAAACTCGTTGAAATGTGCCTTATCGCCGCCCTGACAAACGGGCCCGGAACAATATCGGCACAGGGCGCGAAACTGTCGGCGTCGGCCGGTAATTCGCCGAATACCGCGATGATCGCAACGCTGGCGGCTATCGGAGACTTCCACGGCGGAAACGGAAAACTGGCCGTCAAGTTCCTCGCCAATATCTTCAGGGAAACTCCCGTAACCGACCCCTACGACCCGAACCACGGCCTGGACATCGGGGCAATGGCGCTGGAGACGGCCAAAAAATTCAAGAAAAACAAGGACGCCAAAAAAGAAGCGGGACTTGATTACGAACGCATCCCCTGCCTGGGCCATCCCGTCTTCAGCACGAAGGCCGTCAACTTCGACCCGCGCGAACGGATAATCTCGGCATACCTGGGCGAAAACAGAATTTACAACGTCTTCCTCGATTTCTATCACAAATTGGCCGGGGCGATGTACGAGGTCGGAGCCGCCAGGAAGGTCTGGGCAGTCAACCTCGACGCCGCCATCGCGACGGTCTGGACGGGGATCGCCTGGCCGCGTCTTCGGGACAGGTCGATGACATTCGACCGCGCCGCCGACCTGGCATTCCTCGGCTTCGCGCTGGGGCGCGCCGCCGGCGGAGCGGGCGAATACCTCGACCACCGCGACTTCGGCACACCAATGGACATGCGCACCGGAACAAAAGACACAACCGCCCTGACCAGCCCAAAACCGCTGAATAAACCGTAGCACGGCTATCCCGCTACGGCCCACACTGCCGTGAAAAATCGAAAAAACGAATATAATGCTTGACGGGTGGACAATATGAGGCGATAATGTACACAAGGGTGCTAACGTACACCTGCAGGCAGGTATTGGAGATTTGGCAATGGTCAAGATAGCAGCCAGGGAATTTCGCAACGAGGTATCGGACATCCTGAACCGCGTAGCCTACAGCGGGGAGCGGATTGTCATCACCCGTCGGGGCAAAGGCGTGGCAGTGCTGGTTTCCGTCGAGGACGCCGAGGCATTGGAAGAACTGGAAAATCGTCTGGACGTGAAGGAAGCCCGCAGGGTGCTAGCCGAGTCCAAACGTAAGGGTGAAAAGCCGATTCCCTGGAAACAGGCCAAGAAGGCCCTGGGGCTTTAGGCAATGCGATACAGCCTGACGATCATGCCCCACGCAATGCGCCAACTGTCGCGCCTGACGGGAAAGCAGGCAATGCGCATCCGGGACAAGATAGGCGCCCTGACCGACAATCCAAGACCGCCCGGAACGGTCAAACTGACGGGGGAAGATAATCTGTACCGCGTTCG
>DAOVLS010000035.1 GCA_030631125.1 Planctomycetales bacterium | reverse complement strand
TCCTGTACCGGTCAACTGGGCGGAATGATCCGGCACAAGGACAAGTGGGTCCGCGCCACCGCGGCGATGGTGATGGGCAGGATGGGTGAACCGAGCGCCAAGGCGCCCCTGAAAAGCCTCCATCGCGCGGACCGCGACCCCGTGGTCCAGTTGCAGGTGGTCGAAGCCCTGGCGCAACTCGGCGACGAGCGATCGCTTGCCCTGCTGGAGGCCTTTGCAAAGAGCCAGTATATGGAGGACCGCATCATAGCCGTTCAATCCCTGGGACGATTGGCCAATGCGAGGTCCGTATTTATTCTGAGCCGGTTGCTGAAGGATAATAACCAGGAACCGGCGGTGCGTATAGCAGCGGCTGGAGGCCTGGCCAAAATGGGCGAGCAGGTCAAAACCAACCTTCCTCTCAAGGCCGTTACCGACCCGGACAGGGTCCTTCGGAAGTTCCGCGGAAAAGACGCCAGCATACCCTCGAAGGAAGTTTCAGGTCTTCGGGTTATTGCGATATTAGCGCTCGAGTACGTGCCCGACCCAGCCGCCGCCGATACGCTTGAGCCGTTCCTGCATTCGCCGGAAGGCGCGGTTCGCGTCGCGACGGCGAGGGCGCTCATCAGGTTGCTGCGGGCATATAAGCCGTCAGCCGATCCTCCCGACCAGGCAAAGACGACTGAACCGGACAAAGAAGAAAAACAAAGCAAGCCCGTCGTCAAGCCCAGGATGCATAGCGCCGGCGGAAAAGATTAGTTGGCTTTCAGCATTCAGTATTCAGCGGTCAGCAATCAGCAATCAGCAAAAAGAAAACGGAAAAAGAAATAGGCTCTGTCTGGAAACTATTTCAGACAGGCTTTCAGCGATTGGTATTCAGGTTCTTTGTTTATTGGGTTTTGGCTGACTGCTGAACGCTGATCGCTTGAGAATTTTTCTTGACTGGCCCCGGCGTGGGCGTAGAATTGTGCTCAATCGCGGTCAGATGAGGTTTTACCGACCGATATATAATAGTGGAATGGGTGTTAAATTAGGTCAGGGAACGTGGTTTGTAAGGAGACTGTCCCTTGAGTACTCTGACAAAGATTTGCGTAGTAGTGCTTGTGGTGCTTGTATTGTTTGCCGCCGGTCCGTTCATTCAACAGGCCGTTGAAGGCCCCAGCTGGAAAGAGGCCTGCGAGAGGCAGAAGCAGCGGACGGAAATTGCTGAGGCGTCGGCCAGGAATAACATGCTGGCTTCCCAGATGTATCAGCGTCTCTATGAGAGCGCCCGGGACAAGGCCGTTGAGGACGCCAGCCAACTTCTCGGCACCATCGGAAGCAAAGACGTCGAGATCGCCCGCCTGACGGGTCAACTGGCCGACCGCGCCGGAGAGGTCAGGAAACTGGCCGCTTTCTGCGAGGCCTTCGAAAAGGACCTGAAGGCGCAGATTGCCCTGAATAAGGCCATTCTGGCGCAACTTGACGCCAAACGGGACGAGAACGGTAAATTAAGCGCCCAACTCCGCCGGGCACAGCACACCATCAAAGAGGAACAGACCAACAGGGAAATTCTCGCAAGGTCGGTTAAGGTTATTCAGGAACAACTTGTCCAGAAAGACGCTGAGATCGCCGAACTTCGCGACCAATTGGCCGCCGGCGGCGTCAGGGTCGGCACAGCCAGGTCTGTGGTGGCGACAGGGACGAAAATCGACGCGACGGTAACCGCCGTCAAAGGCGATCTCGCCAGCCTGGGCGTAGGTTCGGCCTCGGGCGTCAAGAAAGACATGGAATTTATTATCTACCGCGGTGCCGACTTCGTCGCTCACTTGCGGATTGCCGACGTTGGCGTGGCCAGCTCGACGGGGATTGTCCTGGACAGAAAACGGGAACCCAGAGCGGGCGACAAGGCCACCACCAACCTGGAATGAAAGGATTTCGCCGATGACCGCAATGCCAGGCCAATCGCCGGTGGTTAAAGTCAAGCCCCAGCCGAATATCTACACCCTTCTGCTGATCCTTGCCATAATTTTCCTGGCTGTTACAGTCGGTATGGTAATGCACAACCTGATGACGGCATACGACATGACGTTTGTCGAACTTTTCACAGGCAGGGATGTCGCTTCAGTCTGATTGCGAAATAGCCGGGCTAGACCATGATTTTCGATTCCATTCTTGGTTTGTTCTCGATGGACATGGGCATCGACCTTGGCACGTGCAACACGCTTGTGTGTGTTCGCGGGCAGGGCGTGGTGCTCAATGAGCCTTCGGTGGTTGCCGTTAAACGCGGAACCAATAAGGTCCTCCAGAACGGTAACGCCGTAGGACTGGTGGCCAAGGAAATGCTCGGAAAGACCCCCGGCTCCATCAGCGCCATCCGCCCGATGAAAGACGGGGTAATCGCCGACTTCGATATCACCGAGGCGATGCTGGGGTATTTCATTCGCAAAGTTCACCGTCGAGGTTTGTTTGGCGCCCATCCTCGCGTGGTCATAGCGGTCCCTTCCGGCATCACCGCCGTCGAAAAACGGGCCGTACTCAATTCCGCCGAACGCGCCGGAGCACGCCGGGTGTACCTGGTCGATGAACCAATGGCCGCCGGAATCGGAGCGGCCATGCCCATCACCGAACCGACCGCCTCAATGGTCGTCGATATCGGCGGAGGGACCACCGAGGTGGCGATTATCTCCCTGGCCGACATCAGCGTCTGCGAGTCGATTCGCGTCGCCGGCGACGACATGGACGAAGCCATCGCCGCTCACATGAAACGCACCTATAACCTCATGATCGGCGAGCAGACGTCTGAGAAGATCAAGATGCATATCGGCTCTGCCGCACCGCAGAGCGACGACGATGAACTGACGATGGAGGTCCGCGGTCGGGACATGATCTCCGGCCTGCCCCGCAAGACGCTCGTCTCGGCCGAGGAGGTCCGCGAGGCGCTCCGCGAGCCTATCGGTTCGATTATCGATTGTGTGATGCGAACGCTGGAGCGGGCAGAACCCGAACTCGCCGCCGACCTGGTCGATAACGGTATCACACTCTGCGGCGGGGGGGCGATGCTGCGGGGGGTCGATACTGTCATCTCAAACGCCACAGGCTTGGACGTACAAATCGCCGACGACCCGATTACCACCGTCGCCAGAGGCACCGCCGTATATCTCGAACACATCGACCTCTGGAAAGAGACGATGGAATCCGGCGAAGACCAAATCTGATTGCTGATTCTACTCTGCGAAGCAGCGTTTCGCTGCATAGCACGAGTTGCCGATTTCTAATTGATCTCTACGTGCGTGGCATCCCTTCGGTATTGTGTCCCAATACTGTTCGGCACTCGATTTGCCGCAAAGGTTATCTGTAACCGTTCAGGCGTTTTTGTTTTGTAACGGGTCCCCGTTTTAGCGGGGGTACGCAAAGGCCATTTACAAAAACCCCTTTCTTTCTTTCCCGCCCCCCAGGGGCGGTCGGCAAGACTCTCGCAATCGATATGACCGCTCCCTGGCGGTCGCGGCTCGTTTATCTCCCGACAGTGCATCAAGTTTGTTCGCCGGGTATAAGACGAGCGGGTGGGGTCCGTTCGTCTTTTGTTATTCGGCATTGGTCAATGGATATTAGTCTGTTTGATGATTGCGATTATGCCGAGGACGATTCCCATGATCGTCAGCAGTCCTCCGCACAGGCCGTTGGCGAGGCGGAAGAATGTCGGTCCGATTTTTTGAGGTCTGAGCCACACCATGACGGTGATGAAGGTGAACCACAGCGCCATTCCGCACGATGCGGCGGCCACGCCGAGCCACATCCCTCCGCTGCCGGCGGATATGCCGGCCTTGTGAAGCCAGGTCGGACCTACCCCGATCCAATAAAAGAACGTTGCGGGGTTCAGGAACGTCAGGACAGCGCCGGTAACGAAGTCCCCCATGACGCCCGTGCGCCAGTGGCGCATCCGTTCGGCGCGGATGGCAGCCTTGGCCCGGTGGGAAGGCACCATCGCCTTGCGAAGGATAAACAGCCCCAGCAGCAGTATGATACCGGCTGCCGGTAGTTCCACGTAATGCCGGATCGAATCGACGTCGATATACTCCAGAAGCGCGCTTCCGCCCCACATCACCAGGGCTATCTCGCAGGTTTCGAAGGCGACCGACCCGATGCCAACCCACATTGTGCGCGTCCAGTGCATAACAAGCCCGCGGCGGATGGCGATCATATTGACAGGCCCGACGACGGGCGCTGCCGCCATCAGCCCCAGCCCGAACGCCCAGGCTAAAATCCATAAATCCGGCACGCTTCTTACACTCCCAAAAACAGTCCGCCTATATTAACCGCTGACAACAGATTAAGTCCACGAATTACACGAATTCCACGAATTATTTGCTCCTTTTCTCTGTCCTCTAACTTTTTTTCTTCTATTCGTGTAATTCGTGTAATTCGCGGACTATTTTTTCAGTTTTTAAAGCGGTATGATGTCGGCGTTGGAGTTTCGTGCACCGGGGGCTGCAAGGGCGTGAAATTGTCGGGTAAATCTTTGAAGAAATGGGTTCTTATCGGGCTGTGCCTTTTCAGTGCAGTCTTGATGTCGCCGCCGGCCGGTCGCGTGCGAAGTCTCTGCCGCCAGGCAGCACGCGGCGCCCTTGTTCCCGCCGGCATGCTCGGCACGTACGTTACCGTACACCTGCGGACGCGCCTTGACGAAATGACCGCGCCTGCGTCGCCGAGCGACGATGAGAAAGTCAATGCTCTTCGCGGGCGGATACTCCTGATGCATCAGATGATCGAGCATCAGCGCCGGCAGATTCAGACACTCGCAAAGTGGAACAAGACGCTCGAAGGGTTCAGGTGCCGTCTGCTGCCCGCCCGCGTTATCGCCGCCGAATCGCTTCCGTTGCGAAACCGCCGGCTTGTCGGCGCGGGTAATCGCAGCGGTGTCGGCCCCGGCGACCTCGTAACCACACGCATGGTCCTTCACGAATCGGCGTCAAACCTGGGCGACAAACTCACCGTCCTGGGACGGAATTACGTCGTCGGATGCATCAGCGACTCGGCGGCCGGTTCGGCAACGCTGCAGCTGGTAACGGACCCGCATTTCAAAATGCCCGCCCAACTCTGGCGGCTTGTCGAGCCGGACCGGGAGCGCGCGATTTATTCGGCCACACCAGCCGGAGGGATGGAAAAGCGGGCTTTCCGCCACAGCGGCAGGACCTCCGGGCCGGAACCTGTCGGCAAGCCCGTTCCCGTTGAGGCCGTCGGTAACGGGCGCGAGGTTGTGCTGAAACACGTGCCGGCCAATCACGGTATGCGCGCCGGCGACATTCTCACGTCGGACGGCTCGACAGGCCTGCTTCCGTTGGGCCTGACCGTTGGGCGCGTCAGCCGGGTCGAGCGGGACAAAAACGACGCCCATTTCGTTACCGTTTTCGTGGAACCACTGGCCGACCTGCACCGGCTGCGAGATGTGTATATCGTGCTTCCGTATCAAGGTACAGGCTGAATAGCGATGCGATGGTATCATTTTGGGATTTTGGTGCTCGTAGCCTTGCTGGGCGTTGTCATACAGTCAACGGTCGGGCAGTTGTTGTGGTTTCGCACGGAGGTCGGTTGGGTCGGTCCGGAACTGCTCGCGGCGGCGGCTGTGTTCCTGGCCCTGTACGCCACAAGCGCCACCGACGCCGCACTGTCCGGGTGGGTGCTGGGATTTGCTGTGGACCTGAGTATCAGCGGTTCGGGCATGGGGCTTCTGGCGCTGCTGTACGCCGCCGGATGCTGGGGGATATTCCGCATACGCGAGGTCTTTTACCGCGAAAAGGTCCTGACGCAGATGGTTATTGGCTTTGTTTTCTGTGCGTTTGTTTATGAATTGTGGACGGTCTATGACATCCTTCTCGGCGGGAGGTCGGTCGGCGGATATTTCCGCCCGGTCATTCAGGCGCTGGGGCTTTCGATTTATACTGCGCTGCTGACCCCGGTGGTCTGTGCGGTGCTGGCCCGGCTGCGAAAGTTTCTACTGCCGGCGCCGCCGAGACATGAAAGAAGGTAGTATTCCGTCCGGGCAATAAAGTTGGGCGCCACCCATTCGTAAGAGAAGATAACCGATGTATGAGCGACGCTTGAAAGTGTTCCTTGTGGTGGCGGTGATCGCCGTATCCGTAGTCGTCGGTCGGCTTGCGCATTTGCAGTTGATTCAGGGTGCGCAATATCGCCGCCGGGCAGGGGAACTGTTGATTTACGGCGAGTTGCTGCCGACGGTTCGGGGTAAGGTGCTGGACCGCATGGGGCGGGTGTTGGCTTACGACGAGCCTTGCTTCGATTTCTGTCTGGACTATCGCATGTTGAAAGGCCCCGGAGAGACCGCCGCTGATCGGAAGGCTTACAGCCGATGGGTTCGCCGTGAGGTTCGCCGCATCAGGAAGGCCGAGGAGGTTTCCGGGCGGCGCGCCGAGGAGCTTTTCGAGCGCCGGCGCGAGCGGACGTGGGAGTTGGCATCCGAACTGACCGGGGCGACGCGGAACGAAATTTTTCGATTGGCCGAGAACGCCGTCCGTCGCGTCGAGACGATTCGCCGCAGTGTCGGAGGTCCGATTCGGGAGGAAAACCGCGCTCACGCCGTGGTTCCGGGGCTTGACGAAGCGACGGCTGTGAAGGTCCGGTCCCGTCTGGGCGAGATGGTCGGTGCTTCGGTTTGCCCGTCGCATCGACGCCGGTATCCCCGCCGGCACGATGCCTGCCACGTCATAGGTCTGCTCAGACCGCTGAGAAGGGATGAAGGCAAACGGGCCAGGGTTACGTGGAAGGCCGATGTGCCTATCGAGTCCAAACTCGCCAGCAATCTCCCCGGCGACCTCGTCGGCGCAAGCGGTATCGAGAAGCTTTGCGAGGGTTTGCTTCGCGGCAGCAGGGGGTATCGCCGTCTTCAACGCACCGGACAGATGCTCAAAAAAATCCCTGCTCGCTTCGGCTCGGACGTGCACCTGACGATCGACATTGAACTTCAGCGCGCTCTGGCCGGTATCCTGGGCCGGCCCGGCGCGATCGTGGTATTGGACGTTCCGACCGGCGAGGTTTTGGCGATGGTCTCCCTGCCGACCTATGACCTGAACACCTATCGCCGCGAGTTTGGACGGCTCAGCAGGGACCAGGTTCGCCTGCCGTTGTGGGACCGTGCGGTGTCGGTCCGCTATCCGCCCGGCTCGACGGTCAAGCCCATCGTCGCACTGGCCGGGCTTGGCAGCGGCGTAATCACGCCGACGAAAACCTTCTACTGCAAGGGCTATCTCCACAATCCCAATGCCTTCCGCTGCTGGATATGGAAGCATCGCACGGGGCACGGGGATTTGAACGTGCTGGGTGCCCTGGCGCGGAGTTGCAACGTATTCTTTTATAATGTTGGTGAGAGGCTTGGTGTTCGGCGTCAGGTTGAGTGGTTGGGCAAGTTTGGTTTCGCCGACAAGCCGGGAACGCTGCTTCCGGGGGAGCATTCGGGCAATCTTCCCGATCCCCGGCGGGTAAGAAGTGCAGGCGAGGCGAGGCACCTCGCAATTGGGCAGGGACGGATTATCATTACGCCCATGCACGTTGCCAACGCGATGGCGACTATCGCCCGTGACGGGGAGTTTCGCTCGCCGCTGTTGGTGCGGGAGTTGAAGGGCAAACAGAAGACCCGTCGCATACCGTCCTCGGCCGGACACCTCCGCCTGGTGCAGGAGGGGTTGTATAAGGTCGTCAATTCGACTTTCGGCACAGGCTATAAGCATGCTCGCGCTGCCGAGATTGAGATATGCGGAAAGACGGGCACAGCCGAGACCGAGCCGCGGCGGATCAAGGTCGATACCGACGGCGACGGGAGGCTCGATGCCTGGGGACCGGTCGTTTGCACCGGCGACACCGCGTGGTTCACCGGTTTTGCGCCGTATCGCAATCCGAGAATCGCCTTTGCGGTGGTGGTTGAATATTCCGACACCGGCGGCGGGCAGACCTGCGGACCGATTGCAAGGGAGGTCGTGAGGATATGCCGGGCGTTCGGGTATATGAGTGAATGATGACGCTTCAGTCGTTTGCAACAGAAAGTGTTTCGGTCGGCCCCTGCATCCCTGCGTTTTTTTTCAGGTTTCTGCAGACAACTAAACTGTTACAGTGAATGAAATCATGTTCGGATGGCTTAGAACATATCTTCGTGGAGTAAGTTGGCCTATCATTATGGCGATGGTCGCCCTGATGGTCATCAGCGTCCTTTCCGTCAGGGTCGCCGAACACGCCGATCCGTCTGATGATTCGTTACTCCGCGGCAGCACCGTTCGCCAGATGGTATATGTTTCCGTGGGCGTCGCCGGTTTTATCATTGCGACGATCATTCCATACCAGCGAATCGGGCGGAGTGCGTATTTCTTCTTTGCGCTGACTCTCGCCCTGCTGGTCCTCGTGCTGTTCCTGCCGGCGAACCGGAACAGCCATAGATGGATTAACCTGAAGTTCTTCATGGTCCAGCCAAGCGAACTGGCGAAGTTGACTTACATCCTGGCCCTGGCGTGGTACCTGCGATACAGGGACAATTACCGCCGGTTTCGCGGACTTTTGGCCCCGTTCATACTGACGCTCATCCCGGCGGCGCTGATATTGATCGAGCCGGACCTGGGCACGACGCTGCTGCTGTTTCCCACGTTATTTTTCATGCTCTTTATGGCCGGGGCGAAACTGCGGCATCTTCTGGCGGTTGTCGCCATTGCCGTCGTGGTGATATTTTTTCCCGTACCAAGGAACGTTACTCACCTGGCCCCCTCGGTCGTCGCCGAGCGAAAGCCACTGGCGTACTGGCACGGCACTATCGGCGGGAAGGAGTATGTTATCTCGGCAGCTCCCTTGGCGATTATGAAGCATCACCAACTCTCGCGCATCGAGGGGTGGTTGATGCAGCCTGACCCGCTTGTGGAGGTGTGTTCGGACAAGGGATTTCAACTTCAGAATTCGATGATAATCCTCGGGGCCGGTGGGATGAGGGGTCAGAACGTGCTGGATCAGAAGAATCTCTATTTCCGCATGTTGCCCGACGACCACACCGACTTTATCTACGCTGTCATCGGCGGCGAGTGGGGATTTATGGGGTGTGTGGGCGTGATGCTCATTTACCTGGCAATCTTTTTCTGCGGCGCCGAGGTCGCCGGAACGACCGACGATCCCTTCGGGCGCCTTCTGGTTGTGGGCGTGCTGGGGTTGTTGCTGGCGCAGGTGTTGATCAATGTCGGTATGACGATGGGCTTAGCGCCGATTACCGGAATGACGCTGCCTATGATCAGTTTCGGCGGGTCGAGTATGCTGGTCAACTGCGTGGCGATAGGGCTTCTGGTAAATGTCGCTCAACGAAGGCCGATACTTCTGGGGCCTAAACCGTTTGAATACGGCAGGGGCAGAATCATCGAACCGGCGACCTACGGGCCCCTGTTCGATTGGGGAAGAAGACGAAGAAGATAGAAAAAAGCATTCGGCAATCAGCGGTCAGCAGTCAGCAAAAGATAAAAAAAACGCTGACTGCTATTGATGGTACAGCCACCACGTGGCCGAAAGCAGCGTGTAGGTAATGCACAGCCCCCAGCAGCCGATCTCGGTCAGGAAACGTTTACGGAATTTGAAAATGATTATTGAAGCGAACAACACGGCGAGAACCTTGAATGCTACGAGCATGCCGGCGTTGTTTATCAGAGGCTCTGCGATGGGATTCGCTTCCATGAACCCGCCGGCCTTGATCGCCAGGAGGGTGAAGACCAGGTCGAAGGCGTTGGCTATCCAGAGCAGAATAAGCATCAGTGTAACCCGCCTGGCACGGCGGGCGCGGGGGTCGTCGCGGGCCATTTTGATCCACCTCCAAAGCCGATGCCGGAGGCGCGACGGCGCAATCCAACTCCCGGTAGAGGTTATCTGCATAATATGCTGGTCAGGCTCCATTAAATCACGCATCGGCGATGGGTCAAGACTGCTTTAATTTTAATTATAGGGATTAATGGATGTCTGATTTCGAAAAATTGACTTTCGCCTGCCCGCCGGCTGAAGACGTGCCCGTATCGTCCGAAATGCTGAAACTGCCCGACGGGCGGGAGACGCCTGTGCTGCGCCATCACCCGCCGGAGAAGACGCGCCTGCCGGTGTTGTACGCCCACGGTATCCAGTCCCATCCAGGCTGGTTCACGGGTTCAGCCCAGGCGATTGCACACGCCGGTAGCGAAGTTTTTCAGGTAACGCGCCGCGGTAGCGGAACGGCGACGGCTCAAAGGGGCGACGCGAACTCGGCGGACCAACTTCTAGATGATGTCGATGTCGCCGTCAGGTATGTACTGGAACAGACAGGGGCCGAACGCCTCGCACTTATGGGCGTCAGTTGGGGCGGGAAACTGCTGACGGCATACGCCCTACGGTCCGACGTCGGGAACATTGATTCACTGACGCTCGTCGCGCCGGGCCTGGCGCCGCTGGTTGACGTCTCGATAGCGACCAAACTGGCCATACTGGTCGCACTGATTTTTCGGCCCGGGGCGTATTTCGACATTCCGCTTAATGATGTGTCTCTTTTTACGGACAATCCTGATATGCGGGAGTATCTGCGTAACGACCCGCATCGCCTGGGTCGCGCCACCGCTCGCTTTATGCTCGCTTCAGCCAGGCTGGATCGGATTATCGCCCGCGCGGACGAGCGGGCGCTGAAGGTTCCCACGACGCTGATCCTGGCCTGTCGGGACCGGATCATCGACAATGAAGCCACGTGCGACCTGCTGGAATGGCTGGCGGACAGGCCTGTGAAAATCCGCCGGCTCGATGCCGCTCACACCATCGAGTTCGAGCGGGAAAACAGCACCTTCTACGACATACTGTGTCAGTCCGTCGGAGAAGAGAGGTAGCGGAATTACAGGCCTGCCTGCCCTTCGGGTCTGAGCCTCAGGATCGAAGACCGGTCGGCGGGGGATTGGCCATGGTGAATCCCATCCAGGATACGAAGTCCGGGCAGGTCCACTGCACGGTGTATCCGTCGATCCGCCGTCCGTCGAAGAGGCGAAGGTCGGCCGCGTCTGCGTGCTCGGTGTGTTTGTAGGTCAGTTCCACCACAGCCGGGCTGCCGAGGTCCAGCGGTTTGACCGCTCCGATCCTTTTGACGGCTTCGGCTGCGGCGGTGCGGATCATCTCGGCGGTTTTTTCCGGTGGAAGGCATGTCGCAACGTGCCGCCCGTGGCCTGACTTGACGCAGGCAGTTACCACGTCGGGCCCGAAGACTTCCTCGGCCTCGGCGCAAAGTTTGTCGCAGCCGCTGACCATGATCACCGGAACGCCCATAGACCCGGCCAGGGCGCCGTCAATGCTGATCTCGCCGATCTCGCAGCCGTTGACTTTCAGGCGGAACCAGACGGCGCTGGTCATCGTGTGTTCGAGGACGCCGCCAAGCGTACCGGCCTTGGCGTGATAGCCCAGAAGGATTAAACCGTCCACAGTCTTGTCCAAATCCTGCCAGCGCAACTGGTTAACCACCGTGCCGCGCAGGTACCGAGCGCCGGGGTGGAGTTTTCCGATTGGCAAATTGAAAGAGCCGTTGTGATTGTCCCATACGATAATCTCGTCGGCCCCGGCGTCGAGCAGCCCGGCCACGGCGGCGTTAACGTCTCCGACGGCAAGTTCGACGCCTTCGGCAAAGAGGCTTGATTCACGTGTAACGTGTTCCCGGCAGGACACGCCGGTGATGCCTTCCATGTCCACACCCATCATAATCTTCATCGTCTTTCTCCTGAAACACTACTACGAGCAGATCAAGAGCATACCACAAACCCCACGCCGGAGGAACACATGATTACCCCATGTTGTTTTGTAACCGGCCTCCGCTTCAGCGGGGGTACGCAATGGTCATTTATAAAAAACCCTTTCTCTCTTACCCGCCCCCAGAGGGCGGGAAAGAGAGAAAGCCGGAGGTCGGGTGGAACTTGATCACCCCCGCTGAAGCGGGGGCCTGCTACAAAGCATTGCAGGGAGATGCCAACGTGGCAGCCTGAACGGTTACAAAAAAAGAAAAAAGTAATTGACACCTTGCAAGGGAAGGCCGCATAATGCATTGTGATATAAATCACAGCGTTACAATATTCACATTATTGTATGTTGCACAAGGTAACAGAGATGAACGCACAAGTACCGGACAAAACGGTTGGGAGGCTAAGCCTTTACCGAAGGTTATTGTCGAATCTCTTGAGTGATAAGAAGAAAGAATTTGTTTTTTCCCACCAGTTGGCGAAGACAGCGGGGGTAACTGCCGCCCAGGTTCGACGCGACATGATGGTCATAGGATCCAACGGAAGCCCAAAAAGAGGATACGCAGTCAGGGATTTGATTGAAAGCATCGGGCAATTCCTGGATGCGCCGGATGTGCAGGCAGTAGCGCTGGTCGGCGTGGGAAACCTTGGACGGGCGATCCTGGCACACTTTGCGGGACGGCGCCCGAATCTCAAAATCGTAGCCGCTTTTGACAACGATCCGAGCAAGACCGGAATGGTAATCAGCGGATGCCGCTGCTACGCGATGCAGGACATGCCGGAGGTGTTCGAAAAAAAGAACATCACTACGGCGATTGTAACCGTTCCGGCGAACCAGGCGCAAGGTGTGGCCGATGCGTTGGCGACTGCGGGCGTCTGGGGCTTGTTGAACTTTGCTCCGGTCAATCTGACAGTACCGGCGTCGGTATATGTTGAGGATATGGACATTACGACGTCTTTGGAAAGGGCGGCGTTTTTCGCAAGATGCCGGATGACGAGTTGAGGACGACAAAAAATGGCAGACACAGGCATTGAACTCATTCTGGAAAAGCATCCCGGCGCAGGCAGGGACGCCCTGATACCGATCCTTCAGCAGGTACAGAAGGACCAGGGGTATCTTTCCAGGGAGACGGTGGCGCGCGT
>DAOVLS010000356.1 GCA_030631125.1 Planctomycetales bacterium | reverse complement strand
CGGTGTGCATTTGCTTGAGGCTTCGCCAGGTCGCCGCTACGCGGTCCATCAATCCCATGTTCTGAAGCGACAGCGCCAGTGCGGCGCGAACCTGCCTGTTGCCCGGCGCGAGCGCAGCGGCCTTTTCCATCTGCTCGACGGCCTGGGCGAATTGTCGGCGGTCCGTCTGCAACAGCGCCAGGCGGTAGTGCAGGTCCACGTACTCGCCCTTCAATTCCAGCGCCTGTTTGAAGGTTTCTACTGCCTGGTCTATCTGACCGAGTTCCTGCTGGGTTATTCCCAGCCGGATAATGGCGGCGACGTACGCCGGGTTGATGCGGACGGCTTCGCTGAACTGTTCGAGCGCCTCGCCGAGCCGCCCCTCTGCCCGAAGCAATACGCCGTAACGGTATCGCAGGTCGGCGTACTGGGGGTTTTGGGCGACTTGCTCGGCATGTCGGGCGACCTGAAGTTGCAGCAGGTCGTCGTGGTCGAGGTCGCCTTCATCAGGCGGGGTCTTACCGGGCGAATCCAGGTTGCGCTGGAACTGCTCGGCGGCGGCGGCCTTGAGTTGCAGTTTCGCCATTTCCGACAGTAGGAGGGTCGAGTTTGGTTCGACTGCGCCGGCCAGGTTGAAAGTCTCGACGGCCTCGACCTCGTGCCCCGCAGCGGCCTGCGCGACGCCAAGACCAACGTAACAGGTCAGCAGGTTGTCGTTGACCTCGGCGGCATGGTGAAAGGCTTCAGCCGATTCGGTCCATCGCCCGTGTGCAAGATGGTGTCTGCCGAGACCTATCCTCGCTTCGAGATAATCCGGGTCTGCCTGGAGAGCGGACAGGTAGTGGTTCGTCGCCTCGTCGTCAGCGCCCATCTCGCTGAGCAGGTCGGCCAGGCGGAGGTGCAGGTCGGCGAACGGACCCTGGATTTCAATAAGCCTGTGGAGCCTTTCAGCCGCTTCGCGAAGTTGCCCGGTCGCCACGAGCAGTTCGACTTCGTCGTCCATCAGCGCCCAGTTGTCCGGCTCCATTGCGATGACGGTTTCAAATTCCTTGATGGCGTCGTTATATCGCCCGGATCGGTAATACAGATGCGCCAGAGCTACACGGATGGACGCATCGGCCGGTTCAGCGGCCTGGAGGTACTCGTATTGTTCGATGGCTTCATCGACGTCGTCGCCGAGCACCGCCACGGCAGCCAGTCGCCGGCGGGCGGAAACCATGTCGCCGTCAGCGGCGATTACGTCGCGATAGAAATCGGCCGCTTCGTCGCTACGGGAAAGTTTTTCCAGACAGTACCCTATGGCAAACAGCACCGCCGGTATGGACGGGTGTGTCTGATTGGCGACGCGAAGGTGTTCCATCGCTTTTTCCGACCGGCCCGTTTCGTCGTAGGCCGACGCCAGCGCAAGGCGTGCGGGAAGAAAATCAGGCTTGCTCCGACAGGCGCAGGTCAGGTGCTCAATTGCATCGGAAAACCTCATGGCGTGCAGGAGCGCCAACCCCAGCCGGTACCGCACGTCCGGGCACTCGGGATGTTTCCGAACCAGTTCATGGAATTCTTCCAGCGATTTCAGACCCAGGGCGCGGTCCGCCCGGTCGCCTGTCGAAAGGTAAGGCTGGGCAGGCAGGCATTTGGCGTTCCGGGTCCTTTGACCGGCGCAGATGTTCCGCTCCAGCGTCTCGCCGACATTGGCGCCAAGGCCCTTCGAGAGAATTTCCAGCAAATAACTCACGAACAAAAATCTCCATCACGCCGCCAGCGAGTCCATTCCATCGGAGGCTCGCCGGTAATGCGGTTTCAGTTTCAAAGCCCGGCTGTAGTGCTCCCTCGCCGGGGCGTTCATTCCTCGCTGCTTCATCAGGTCTCCAAGGCGGGCGTGGATGTCCGGGAAATCCGCCCCGGCCAGTACCGCACGCTGAAGGTCGGCGATGGCTTCATCGACGTTACCAAGCCGGGCGTTCATCTCGGCCAGATGTATCAGAGCCTTGGTATATCGCGGGTTAATATCAACAGCGTCGGCGGCGTAATCCCTTGCCTGCTCGAACCTGCCAAGGCGCGCCGAGGCTACGCCGGCATGATAATGGAGGTCGGCGTAATCGGCGTGGTATGTAAGGGCGGTTTGCAGCACCGACAGTATCACGCCGAAGAGTTCTTCGTCGGCATCGCCCGGAGGCAAGGCAAGGAAAGTCTCGATGAAGTCCGATTCGGCGGCTGCGTATTCAGCCAGTTGACGCATCGCCCTGACCTGTTGGACCGACGTGTCCGAGTTCGTCCTCGTCGGGTTGAATTCGGGCATCGCAAGTGTCATGGGATGATTTGTCTTTGCCGCGGCGTCGGCGGCCAGACACAACTGGTAGGTAAGCATCAGGTCCTGCGGCGCCAGGGCGCAGGCTCGCTGAAACGATTTGGCTGCAAGGGTGAATTTTCCGCGTGCCGATTCGATAAGTCCGAGGCAGCGGTGTGCCTCTACGGAGGTGCAGTCGCACTCGACGGCCTGGCGGAGGTGCCTGGCGGCAGGGTCGAATTCTTCTCTGGCAGCGTAGAACAGTCCCAGGTTAAGGTGCAGTTCGGTCTTGTCGCCCAACTCGCGTAGCGCGCCCGAGAGCGTCATAATGGCCAGTGGCTGCCGACCTGTGCGCCACTGTGCCTGCGCCAGACGAACGCGGGCGGAAACGTCGTCGCGATTCAGGTCGCTCAATACTTCGGCGCTTTTGGCATACCGCTCATACTGGGCGGTTTTTGCATAGACAACCAGCAGGTACTCTACAAGTTCAGCCTTGTTTCCGATCAGAGCGACGGCCCGACGGAGATGTCCGGCGGCGGCGGAAAATTCGCCCGCCTCCAGGCATTCGACGCCCATTGCCCGATACCCCATCGCGCAGTAGTAGCGGGCCAGTTTGCCGGGAAGGTCGCCCCGATCAACCAGGGCGCCAAAGGTCTCGACGGCGGCGGAATAATCGCCCCTGCGGTATGCTCGCATTCCCTCGGTGAAATAAGCCGGTTCGCCCATACCCTTCTCGCTCGCTTGCTGACTTACTTAAAGCCTCCTGCCGACAGATCAATACCTTTATCGGCACAGAAGGGGGCGAAGTGAAATTAGTAAAAAGCGTTCAGCGACCAGCAGCCAGCCAATAACGGACAGCAATCGGTAGCCAAAGGCCTGTTTTTTTATGCTGTTTGCTGACTGCTGACCGCTGATTGCTAATTACTCAAACTGACCGTTTTCAATAAGCCCGAAGGGCTGATGGACAGTAGCCGTGGGCGTAAGCCCACGGTGAATAAGGTCTTATGAAAACAAGCCCCGAAGGGGCGAAGGAGAAAAAATGCGAACTTTTTGGTCATTCTTACATCTCCGGCGCCCCTTCGGGGTTTTTTCTAACTTCCTGTTTTCCGTGGGCTTACGCCCACGGCTACCATCCGATGCCCCTGCTATGTAGCAATGTGTCAACCATTATTTTCGGACAGGATTAATTGTGAACGCTGATCACGTGCAACCTGCTATTCGATCGTCCGCACAACACTCGCGGAGATCACTTT
>DAOVLS010000060.1 GCA_030631125.1 Planctomycetales bacterium | reverse complement strand
GGCGCCCCAGGCGTACCTGTCAATCGAGTTAAGAACCGTTACTGCCGGTCTGATCGTCATAGTTACATACCGCCGGTCGGCTGATATCGTCCCCTCCACGTCGAGGACCGTACCGGTTCCGACCGTCTGGACATCGGGCCTGACCGCCGATACGTTCTCACCGATTACCGGTTCGAGCGAGGCCACGTACGCCACCTGCTGACCGACGACGACGTATGCCCGCTGGCCGTTGTAAAGTGTGATCCTCGGTGCCGTCAGTGTCCGCGTAGCCGCGTGCGCCTGGGTGGCTGCTACGAGGAAATCCACCTGGATGTCGTCCAGGAACGACCCGACTATTTGCAGTCCCGACATACCCGCAGCCGTAGCGCCGATGTTTCCGCCTGCGCCTGTCTGCAACCCCGAGGTGAATCCGTAACTGCCCAGTCCGGTGCCTATGGGCGTAAGGCTGTTGGTCCACCTCCCGCCGTGCCACTGCGGCAGACGGGGGCCGAGCTGCGTAAGCCTCGCGCCGGTAAGCGGGTCAACAGCCCATCCGGTTCCCGCTGCGTCGGGCTGGCGGGCAAGTGTGCTGCCGAGGTTGAAGTAGAAATCCAGGTCGATACCGACGTGGCTCAGGAAGCCTGAACTGACGGTTATAAAGCGGGCCTCGACGTTGATTTGCAGCGCCCGGGACTCTCTCAACTGGCCCAGCAGGTCCAGCAGGGACCGCTGGTTTTCAGCCGTCTGGGTAACAATGATCTGCCCGCCCAATTCACGGATAGAGCCGATGTCCCCGGAGTTTTCTCGCCAGGAATTCGGGTCGATAGTCGAGCGAATCAGGCCCAGGATGTCGCTGATCAACTCGCTGCGTGAAGGCCCGTCGCCATCATCGTCGTCATCGTCATCGTCGTCGTCGCCCCACGGGCCGTCGTTGTTATTGGCGTTATTGTTGCCACCGGTGGTGCGGAGGCTGATTCTGGGGCCTTCAAAGTTAGGCATGCGAATGATAAGGTCGCGAATATCATATACGCGCGTTATGGTCTGCTTGGACAGGTCGTCCTTGGTTGATATTGTAATGACGCCCTCGTCCACAACGAAGTCCAGAGGGTTGACCCCCCCGACATCCTCCAGAATAGTCCGAATGGCCTTTCTCAGCGTTACGTTGGTAAGATGGACGTTGACCTTGGTACTCCTGTCAACACCGACGGCCTCCAGTGCAGTCCATTTGACGTGGATACTGACGTTGCTGACTTCGCGGAGAAACTGGACGACGTCTTTGAAGTCTATACCGCCGAAGTCGAGTTTGGGAAGGGTCTGGTGCAGCCGGCGGCGAACGGCGCGGTCTGCTTCACTCTCGGTTACCTCCCCAGCGCCGATCGGCTTGCGCCTGAGGGTAATATCAGGCCAATCGTTCGGGTAATTCATCAATACGTGCCAGGGAACCTGGGACCAGCGAATGTCGTTCAACTGCTTGACCTCTTCGACCATGGAGGTCCTGCGCGCTTCCCTGGCGTCAAGGATTTGCACGAATCGGTCCAACTCGGTGTACCACTCCTTCGCCCACGTGTCATTGGGGTCCAGTTTGCGGATTTGACCGCAAATCTCAATTGCCTGCTTGTACTTCTGCTCATCGCGGAGGGTGCGAGCACGCGCCTTGAGCGTTGCTATCTTTTCGGCCTTCCGGCGTTTCATTTCCATCTCGCGCCGGCGCTTGCTTTGCTCGATCTCGATACGCTGCCTGGCGACCTGCGACTTCTCCCACCCTGACCTGGACAGGTTGATATACTCCAGCAGTTTTTCGGTTTCGATCTTCCTGGCACGATATTCAGTATCGGTGAAAAGGCTCTTGTTGGTCGCCAGCAGCGTCTGGGCGTAGTTAACTTCTTCGGTGGCCCTTGCGAAATCTTCCATACCCTTGGGCGCCTGCATGGCTTCACGCGAGCGCTGCAATGCCTTGGCGTAACGGACTTCGGTTTCCTCTTTGCGAACGTTTCTGATTCGCTCCAGACGTGTTATCGCAGCCAGGCCTCCGCCGGTACCGACGAGGCTACGGGCAAAGGCGAGACGTTCGTGGGCGGGCTTGTATTGCGGTGCGATCTTGATCGCCTGCTCGAAGTACGCAATGGCCCGATCGACCTGATCGGCGTCCAGCGCCTTGTTTCCCTTTATGATAGCGGCTTTGGCCTTGTCGATTCCGGCCTGAAGGCGTTCAAGGCGAATCTGTTCAGCCTTGTCAGGTTTGGGTTTCGGCGTGGTTTTGGGGGCCGGTTTTGCCGTCGGCTTGACGGGTGGCTTTGTCTCGGTTGCAGGAGCGGGTTTGACTGCGGTTGCAGCCGCTTTGGAATTCTCAATCCGCCTGACCACCAGCGCCCGCTGCGCACGAGCGTCTGTGCGCACAGCATCGGGGACATACTCGCTGGCTGCCACCTTTTCAAAGAGACCCTTAGCCTTGGTCAGGTCGTTGGCATTGAGGGCTTCGATGCCTTTTTCATAGGCGCCCATGGCTGCGGCCTGTTGCTTGATGGCGCCGTTGACCCTGGAGAGGTAATCATCGAGTTGTTTGGCCTGTTCGGCGGTAAGCCTGTCCCTGTCAACCTTCAGGAGCGCTTCCTGGGCGCCCTTGAATTTCAGGTCCTTGTACTGATCGACGCCCTGCTTCAGCAGCGCCCGCGCCCGGTCCGTATCGGCATCCTGTCCCCACGCCACAGGAGAAGCCAAAACCCAAACCGCCATTACCGCCATTACCGCCAACACAGCCCATCGCAGGTTAGTAAGCCGACGCAATGCAATGCTCCTTTCAAAAGGCTCGGACCGCACAGGTTTTCGGAGACGCCGCTTCTTACAGCGGCACCGCCGTTGACCTCATGTTCGAGGACTATCCTGCACAGCAAACCTAATCCTTGCGAAGCGGACACACCAGAGGCATATCCGGCCGCACTTGCCCAAGTCCGTCATCTTTACTTATCGTACAATAGCCTATAATTACATCACTGATACTACAACAACGGCTTGCGTACGGCGGTAGAAGCATAAATCAACCGCCCCACCGAACGCAAGCGGAAAATTATCGTTATTTTCTAGTAGCCGACATCTAACAAAATGGTCCTCAGAGACGCAGCGATCGCAGAAAATGACAGAATCAAAAAAACCTCTTGTTTTTCCCATCTCTGCATCTCTGTGGCCTCTTTCTGCCAGGGGCTCTAAATCATAACGATAAATACCTGTTAGCGCATACTCGCCGTGGCTTCGGCGGCCTGGCGGACCTCGTTAAGCAGGTCATTGTACCGTTGCGATGACTCATCCGCTAACTTCGTGCGCGTGCGAAGTCTGCCGTTGGTGTCAAGGTACAACAGTTCCGTCGTCGTCCGCTCGATGTTCGTGCCGGGAATACGCTGTTTCTTCTTGAAATCAAAACTCACGGCAACAGCGCCTGTCTTGAAACTCACGACGGTGCTGACAAGTTCGCCGGTACCCAGTCGGAGCAGTTCCTTAGGAACGTCCCCGCCGATAGGCTCGCCCTGTCTGACCGGGAAAAGGTGGCTGACCCGCTGGCCCCATCGCTGCGTGAACACTTCCACTTTCACCGTTCCCATCTGCTCAGCGCTGCCAACCATGAAAAATTCGGTCGGACGCTTCACTGCTACCGATTCTGACCAATTCGACCAGGGCGTCTTCAGCGTCTGAATTTTCGCGTCGGCTTCATTCGTTACATCCTTGAAACGCCCCAGCAGCGGATTGACAAGGACCATGCGAAAACGATAACTATAGGTCATACCCTGGGCCAAACGCGTGTCGTGGAACCACGCTTCCAGGGTGCCGGCGGGATTGTCCAACTGCTCCTGAATGGTGGGCATCGGGACGACCATTGGCGCATCAATCACGACGGGGCTGCGATCCGGACCTGTTCGTCTTTCCGCCATCCGTCTATCAACCGTTCCTCTCCCCGGCCCTTCCCGTCGTCCCATTTCCGACCCTCCTTCCCGTCGTCCCATTTCCGACCCTCCTTCCCGTCGTCCTCTTTCCGACCCTCCTTCCCGTCGTCCTGTTCCCGACCCTCCTTCCCGTCGCCCTCTTTCCGAACTGGTGCTTGAACGACGTCTTTCTGCCGCCCGCTTTTCTGCCGCCCGCTTTTGCGCGGCCCGCTTTTCGGCGGCTCGTTTTTCCGCTGCCCGTCTTTCGGCTGCTCGTTTTTCCGCTGCTCTTCTTTCGGCATCGCGTCTATCAGGCAACCCTCTTCCTGCGCCTTCTCTGCCTCTTTCCGCGCCTTCCCTTCTGCCTCTCTCCGCACCTTCTCTTCTGCCTCTTTCCGCACCTTCCCTTCTGCCTCTCTCGCCGGCTTCGGTTCCTATGCGTCTTCCCGTCCCGGCCGGTTTTTCTTCGTCCTGCTCCACGAGGTCGCTCACGCGGGTGCGAGGTTTATGATTGCGAATCCGCCACGTTCCTATCCGCCGGTTCGGCCAGATGATGTCGGGGTAAGGAGGTTCGAGAATGTATTTCTGGTTTGAAATCCAGGCCAGTTCACCGACCTTTTGTTGAATTTCGAGGAGGTTTTTTCCGTCAGGTGTCGGGATCGTCGGTAATGTCGGAGCATCGGGCATAACGACCATGGAAACAGGCTCGGGCCGGCTCCATGAACCGTCAGGACGGCGGTAGCGGCGTTGTGTCTCAACGGCGACATATACAACCCGGGCCGGTACATACGTCTTCTTAAGGGCCTCTCGCCACTTTTTGGGCACCTTACCGTGCTCAAAGACCCCCACGCCGTGGATTGCATCAACCTCCATGTACTTAACTTTCCCGTCCGGCGCCGGTATGACCTGGACTTCCCGGCAGGCCTTTACCAGTGGATCTTCGGGTTTAGGCAGTGGGAGCAGGTCGGCCAGTTTGACCGGTTCGATAGTCCTTCCCGTCCTTTTTCCCCGCTCCAGGGGAACCCGCCCCGGCCCTAAAATAACGTAGATATGCACATACTGGTCGTCGTAGGGATTATCAAAAATCTTAGTATGCTCATCTACATAATCCGGAACAGATTTGACGACGACCTTCTTCTTGTCCAGCATAATCTTCAGTTTATCCGAAGCGGTTCCCAGGGCATGGTCCACTTTATCGGGCGGGTACTCTTTTGGGGATATCCCGATTTCGGGGGCGTTGATCTCCAGTTCGATTCTGCGCGGACTGTTCAGACCCCAGTGCACGCCTGCGACTATCAGTATTACCACCGCTACTGCAAGGACGATCTTCTCTACGTGCTTTTCAATTAAGCCGGCGCCTTCTTTGCGAGCCATGATTAAATCTCCTCATTTATCAAACCGCGCCTGCAATCCTTCGGCTGCGGCGCGACGGTACTGTATCATCAACCTCTTCCGCTGTAGCCGAAGCCACGACCACCGCCGCCGGTCTTATCCTTTACGAGTGGTTTCAGTCTTTTACTGTCTTCGTCGCGTATAGCGCCGGCGTCAATCGTTCTTATCTGCTCCAGGACTCTTTCCGGCATCAGCGGCGGAAAATTCTTGTCCCACTGCTTGGCGTTCTTGTCCCATCGCCCGCGAGTCCAGTCCGTCAGCATCAGCATCTCTCCGACAATGCTTACTCTCATCACCGGATCAGTACCGTAAAAGTGCACGCTCGACTGCGCCGACTTGGCAATGTCGATCTTCAGAACGGTGTGATAATTCTGCGCCATCAGGTTCTTTTGCAGCCTGAGCAGATGTTGCATAGGTATCACGACGGTAAAATCATAATGGATTACGTCGTATAGTTCGTTGCAGGACCGTCCCGTCAGTCGGGGTGCGGGTTTGGAGTTTTTTTTCCCGCCGATTTCGAGATATTGAAGCGCCGCTGCTTCGCCGCTCCCGGTGGCGCTAAGGACGTATCCACGGATATCGATGCTCATCAGCCGCTTTACCGCCGACGCAGCCACGCCTTTCTGACCGCCCGAAGCCGTTTGTTGCACCTGTTCGTTCGTCTTTATAATCGCATCGACAATGTCCCGCTGGACCCACAGTCCGACTTGCGCCAACCACAGGCTGTCGTCGGTATAATCCGTCCTGTCGCGCGGAAGAGCCTCGTGCATCGCCCCGCCTTCTCCGGACGTTCCGCTTTCGAAAGACCTTCTGTCGCTCGATCCGGCCTGGGCCTGGTCGGTGTATATCCAACCATTCTCTGATTTATTGATAACCTGATTAATCAGCGCTTGCTGCTCGATTGCCGTTTGCCCGACGCCTGTGCCGATCGTGCGTCCCGTGGTTCCGCCTCTCTCTCCTCCCATACCTCCGGGGCGTCCGCCACCTTCCATTCCGCCGGGGCGTCCGCCACCTTCCATTCCGCCGGGGCGTCCGCCACCTTCCATTCCGCCGGGGCGTACGCCGGGGCGGGGCGCAGTCGGCTTGGGCTGATCCTTGTTTTCCGCCGGCATTATACTGGCGGCGATCCTTGCAGCCTCGTTTATCAGCTCTTCGGCCGTTGGGGGAGTGGTCGGCTTGAGCGTTTTGCGCAGTTTCTCTAAACGCAGGCGATACTGACCGGGAAACAACTTCCTCAATGTCTCGCGGTCCTTGAACTCTTTATCGACCGGGAAGGCGGGGATCGTCTGGCCTGAAATATCTAACGACAACACTTTGTAGTCGCGACGGTTGCGCAGGAGAGACAGTTCGATTACTTCCTTCGCCTCAATGCGCATGTCCTCTACGCGTTTTACAACAGCGTCAACCCTTTTCTTGTTGACGCCGGCGGACACCAACGAACTAATTTCCTTCCCCTCGGACATGTATGGTTCGGCGTTTGCCTCGGTCTGGCCGCTTCCGGAACTGATAGCCAGAAGTAATAACACGCCGCCTACCAGAACAACCGCCGCCGTAACGACCAGAAACAGGTTTTCTTTCAGAAAGTTCATCGTGCACCTCCGGCCTTTGAAGCCGATCCGGCCTGGTCGTCTTTTGGCAGGCCGTCGTCCTTGATTACGACTTTCCATCCGAGAACAAACCGTGTATCAGCACCGGCGTACTCGCCTGTCAGCGGGTCAAGAGAGAGATCGTCTGTTTTTCTATCGCTTGCCATAGCGCCGACTTGCTCGCGTCTCTCGCCACCCCTTAATCCGGTCGAGCCGGCGGCGGCAGCGGTACCGGCGGGCGCAGCGAGAGGCTTACCCTCTGTGGCGTCAAACCAACTGAGCGTTATTTCCACAGACTCAAACTCACCGGACAAATCACCAAGTTTATGCCTGAGTTTTCCGAGGAATTGCACTGCCTCGCTGTAAGGTAGCGGCGTGGAACCCGCCAGGTAGAGCAGGTATCCCCGCTGTCCGGTGGGCTTTTTGACGACCGAAATCGTTTTAGGCTTTACCCCTTTGATTCCCGAAGGCCGACCGAAACGCTCACGCCCACCCATCCCGCGCTCTCCGCCTCCGCCTTCCATACCCATACCACCCGGACCTCTGCTTGGGCCTCTGCTTGGGCCTCTGCCTGGGCTTCCGGACCCCGAGGTTACCACTGCTCCGCTGTATCCGGCCTTGATCTGCTCGGGTTTTGTTACGCCCGATAAATCATCCATGTACTTCATATCCAGCGAATTGACAACTATCATCCGCCGGGCAGACCGCGGCTTCTTGTTGAGTTCGTCAACGTTAGCGAAGGTCATCAGCCCCTGGTCGCTCGCAACTTCTCTGACAGCGTCGCTGACCAGGCAGATCAGCGTAGGCATGAAGTTGCGATACCCCATCATCTGCTTATACCGGTGGATATTCTTCTCTTCCGCCTTGTCCAGCCCATTGTTCTTTCTGAATTCATCGCGTAAATCGCCGTAGTGCTGCACAACATCCCTGGTGGCGGTCAGGCCCGGCCCCCGTGCTTCAAGGGCTCTGCTGTCGGCGTATGCCCGCCAGGCGATTATGGACAGGATGACCAGGATCGTCGCGGCGGCGGCGGCAAAGAAGGGCCTCTTGTGAGTCCATCGCCGACGACGGGCGCTTTCGACCGGTAGAAGATTGGTGCGAATCCTTGTTACTCCCAGCCCCTGGAGCGCCAGGCCGTAAGCTGCCGCGAATGAAAGGACATTCTCAGCAAAGACCGGAGCGTTGGCCGCCGGGGACGGAGAAAGTTTTTCATACCCGTCCACCCGGACTACCGACGTACCGAGGTTCTGCTCAAGATATTTCTGGATTCCGGGCAGACGGAACCCGTTACCCAAACCGAGAACTCGACGAAAACGACTCTCCCGGTGCAGCGAAGTGTAATATCCGATGGACCGCTGGATTTCCTGGACAAGTTCGGCGAACACAGGCCTCATCGCCTGGAAAATCTGGCGGGCGTATTTGCTGGTACCGGCGGTGCGCTTCAGTTTTTCGGCCTTGCTGAAGGTCAGCTTGAACGCCTTGACAAGCACTTCGGTAAAGTTGTTCCCCCCTAACTGAATCGTTCGCGTCCAGATTCGCGGGCCATCGGCGACCACAAGGTCGGTCTTGTCCGCCCCGATATCTACCAGAAGCGTCGCGCCGTCGTCGGCCGTCTGTCCGTCAAAGTCCATAAAGTTGTACAGCGCCAAAGGCGCCATCTGGACGACGTCCACGACTACGCCCGTGTCCTCGAAACGCTTCAGCGTCCCCCACACGTCAGAACGCTTCATCGCAAAGATGCCGACCTCTATGTCAGGCGAATCGGGGTCGCGGAAGGACTGCCAACGCCAGATAACCTCGTCGATACTGAAGGGTATCTGCTGCTCCGCCTCGAAACGGACGATCTCCGGCACCTGCTTTTCTTCCACGGGGGGGAGTTTGACGAAGCGGGTAAAGCCGGACTGACCCGGAATCGAAACCACCACATCCGCGCCTGTAACGTCGTTACGGGTAAGAAACTGCTCAAGGGCGGCATTGATGGCCTGGTCCCGCTCGCCCGGCTCCAGTTGGGTCAGTATCCGGGGGTGCTCGATAATCTCGAACGCTTCAACGCGAATTTCCCCTTGGGTGCTGACCAGTTTCAACGCTTTCAGGGCGCACTGACCGATGTCAATACCCCAGACTCTTTCAGTCAAAGCCATAGTCCAGCCCTCTTATTGTTAGCGGTCGCCTTTTGCGGCGGCTACAGTATAATCTGCTACAGCGGCGGCTGCGTCAAGTGTAATATGCCGCCGACCTTGCCGAAAATCAGAGGTTCGCAATGCTTCATTTTACCACCATCACAATCGGTTGCAAAGTCAACCAGTACGAGACGCAGGCGATTGCCGCACTCCTGCGCCGGATGGGCCTGCGCGACGCAGACGACCCGCCTGCCCCGAGCTCAGTCGAGGGGTCCGACCTCGTCATAATCAACACCTGCTGTGTAACATCGTCGGCAGCCGGCAAAAGCCGACGCGCTATCCGACGCGCCGTCAGGAAAAACCCTGACGCCGATATTTTCATTCTCGGTTGTTACGCAACGGCTGAAGGCGAAACCCTGCGCCAAGTGGCAGCCCAAACCGGCGCTCGAGGTGAAATCCACGTCCTCGGACACCACGACAACATCGCCGGCCACCTTCAGCAGCATCTAACATCGGCAGGCAACCCAAATCGGCAAAAAGGCCAAAGGCATGAACCGACCGGGCCTGTCAGGTATGAAAAATGTATGAGGGCAAGTCTGTCTCAGCACCCAGCCAAGGACTATTCCTATCCTACACAAATTAGAACAGACCGAGCACCCCACGTCAAGGAAAAGATTAATATCTTTTCACCACTTCCGCCGATTGAGATATTCACCGGTCATCAGCGGGCGTTCGTGAAGGTCCAGGACGGGTGCGACGCCGCCTGCACCTATTGCATCATCCCGCGACTGCGGTCGCGAGTGTGGTCTAGGCCGACCGACGAAATCCTCCGCGAGGTGTCCACCCTCGTCGCCAACGGACATAAGGAAATCGTCCTCTGCGGCGTCTTTCTGGGCGCTTACGGACAACCGACCGCCGTCCGGCGAAAATGGACCGCCCCTGCCGCCCTGCCGGAACTGCTCCGCCGGGTGGCCCAAACGCCGGACCTGTGGCGCGTCCGGATCAGCAGCCTGGAACCCGGCGACGTTACCGATGAACTGCTCGATGTCTTCGGCAACTGTTCGACCGTCGCGCCGCACCTGCACCTGCCTCTACAGTCCGGTTCGAGCCGCATCCTGAAACGGATGAATCGACAATATAACCGTGAGCAATTTCTCGACGCCGTTCGGCGTATCCGGGAAACACTGACCGATGCCGCCATCACGACCGACATTGTGGTCGGCTTCCCCGGCGAGACCGAGGCCGATTTTGACGCGACGTTGGATACGGCCCGACAGGCCGGGTTCAGCAAGATTCACATTTTCGGCTTCTCGCCCCGCCCCGGAACGGCTGCGTGGAATTGGCGAACAGAAGCGCCCCCACCGGAGGTCGTCAAGTCCCGCTGTGCGAAATTGGCCGAACTGGAGCGAGAACTGGCTGAAAACTTCCGAAAAAAATTCATAGGCCGAACCGTCGAAGCCCTCGTCGAGCAGCCCAATTCCAAAACCCCGCCCGCCTGCGCCCGAGGCCTGACCGACAGGTACATCGAAGTAATTTTCCCCGCGAAGGGCAGAGAGAACCTGGCTGGAAGGGTC
>DAOVLS010000434.1 GCA_030631125.1 Planctomycetales bacterium | reverse complement strand
CTATGTCAGTGAGGCTGCCGTCGTAATCGACAACGGTCGCTTCCGGATGCACCCGCGCGCCGTCGCCCCAGAAGCAGAACCACGGATGCAGTTCGATGTCGTGCTTCTTTGTCTCCTCGCAGAAGACCTCCAGCAGGTCCCATCCGTAATAGTTCTTCTCGATGTCGCTGGTGTAGCCGTTGGTGTTGTCGTGCGTCCTGACGCACGGAAAGATGAGATTGAACCCCATCTCGGCGCAGTCGGAAACTATTTTGCGAATCTGCTCCGCTCCGTCGGCGGGGTCCTTCGATATCCGCTCGCGGAATTGACCTTCCAGTGCGATCCAAAGAGCCTTTTTCTGAAATTCACCCATTTTGCTTACTCCTTATCAGGTTTCGGGTTGGGTATCCTACAGATTGTTCGTCCCGCGCCAAGTGTATACTGTTTAACCGGGCAGCCCAATTCGCGCTTCTTCCGGCAGTTGGTCGTTGGGCCTGTAAAGAACGGCGTTTCGCCCGACCAGGTCCACGAGCGTCGCGCCGGTTCCGTCGGCGATTTCAGCTACCCCTGCGGCGCGTCCGGCTGCGTCTGAAGCAGTCAGGCGAACCTTCAGAAGTTCCCGCCGGGCCAGTTGCGCGCGGATGTGCGCCAGGACGTTCTCATTAATGCCCGCCTTGCCTATAATCACGTCCGGCCGCCTCGACCGTCCGGCAGAGCGGAGAAACCTCCGCTGCCCAGATGTCAATTCGTCGCTCACATTGCACTCCACCAGCCGGTATTACCACCGATTGCGATAAACTTTTGAATCGTCGTATCGATCTTCCCGCGGCTTCTGTTCAGCGGGGAAGCCGAGCGAAATCAGGGAAAAAGGTGTAATGTGATCCGGCGCGCCCACCAGTTTTCGTATGTCTGCCGCTCGTTCTTCTGTGGGATAGACACCCAGCCAGACCGCGCCAAGACCGGTGGCCTGGGCGGCAATGAGGAGGTTCTCCGTAGCCGCCGAGCAGTCCTGGACCCACCAGGGTTCCTTCCTGACTACTTCCAATTCCACCAACTGTTCGTCGTAACAGATCAGGATTGCCACCGGGGCCTCTTTCAGCATCGCCGAATATGGATGGATCGTTGTGATCTCATCGAGCATCCTGCGGTCGTCGATCACCACAAATCGCCATGGCCGCTGATCGCCCGCCGACGGTGCGCTCATGGCGGCCTCCAGAAGGGTCTTTATCATCTCCTCGGGCACGGCCTGATCGGTGTACTTGCGGATACTCCTGCGGGAAAGAATAGCGTCCATCGCGTCCATGTCTTTTCTCCTGCTCTATTGCTGTAGTTTCGCTATGCGTGGGAATTCGTCTTTCAGCGCCGGGTACAGCCGGCGGTATTGCCGGTAATAACGTGCGTAAGCGCGTTTTGCGGCGGGGACGGGTTTTATCGTTCGCGTCGTCCCGACAATGGCCTCGCAGGCCTGCCGGACGGAAGTGTACCTGCCGACCCCGACGGCGGCAAGGATGGCCGCCCCGTAGGCGGGACCTTCCTCCGTTCGGACCATAACGCAGGTCGAACCGTAGATGTCGGCCTGCACCTGCCTCCAGAGGGCGCTTCGTGCGCCTCCGCCGGAGAGGCGAATCTGCCTCGGCCTGATTCCGCGATTACGCAGGATCGTCAGTGCGTCGTTCATCGCAAACGTCGCGCCCTCCATTACCGAGCGGATAAGTTCGCTCCGCGTAGTGCGAGCGGTCAGTCCTATCCATCCGCCACGGGCGAGCGGATCGGCGTGCGGCGTCCGCTCGCCGGTCAGGTAAGGAAGAAAAAACAGCCCGCCGCAGCCTGGTTCTGCTCCGCCGGCCTGACGGTCGAGCGACTTGTATGAATCGCCCAGCGTATCGGCCAGCCATTGGGCCGACCCGCCGGCAGAAAGAATGCACCCGAACATGCAATACTCGCCCGCCACAGCAGAGCAGAATGTCTGCACACCACCGGCTGGATCGGTGATGTATTTGGGTGAGTGTGTCAGCACCACGCCGGAGGTCCCCATCGCCGCCGAGACCAGCCCCGCCTTCACCACGCCGCATCCGACAGCGCCTGCCGGCTGGTCGCCCGCGCCGGCGACCACCGGCGTGCCGGACGCCAGACCCAACCGATTGGCCGACGCACGAGTCAGCAAGCCTGTTACCTCGTGCGATTCATACACCGGCGGGAGTATTTTTCGATCAATCGCAAAAAGTTTCAGCATCTTTGCCGACCAGTCCCGCTTCCGCTGGTCGAGCATCAGCGTTCCGGACATATCCGAAACGTCGCCGGCGTATTCGCCCGTCAATCGAAGGCGGATGTAATCTTTGGGAAGGAGGATTCGGCTGATTTTTTCATAGACTTTCGGTTCGTACCGGCGGACCCACAGTAATTTCGTCAGCGTGAACGACGTCATAGCGACGTTGCCTACGAGCCGGACAAGAGCGGCCTTTCCGCCTGCTTTCCGCTCAATTT
>DAOVLS010000281.1 GCA_030631125.1 Planctomycetales bacterium | reverse complement strand
GATTTTTTTTATTTTTTTCCATTTCCCCCCGAAAACGCGCACACGTTTGCGCGCGCAAACGAGTAGACGGGTGGCACCTTCAAGCGGAGCGGAACGAAGTGGAGCGGAGCTTGTGGGTGCTCTGATGCAGAGAAATTGTGTACCCTGATGACATTGTTTGTATTCGTGGCAAGCACCCACAACCTCCGCTACGCTCCGGTTGAAGGCGCCACCCACCAAACTTTGACCCAATTGGAAATCGGCAATTGGGCAGGATTGGGACGGAGCACTTGATTACAGATTGATTAACGATTTCTCGTAATCTTCGACCAGGTATCTTTTCCCTTTGTGGATTACCTTGTGGCCTTCTGATTTGAGGCGTTTTGCCTGGTCCTTAACGCCACCGGGGTATTTTAGGTTCAACTGGCCGTCGGATTTGATGGTTCGCCAGTAAGGGGTTATTCGTTTTTTTCCTTCTGATGCATCTTCGCCGGCGGCGTTTGCCGCGATCCAGGCGAAAATCCCCGTGGTGATGGGGCAGGCAATGCTCGCTTCGTGCCTCTGAGCCAGGATTTGCCTTATCTGATTTATCGTAATGAGTTTGCCCTTGCGGACCTTTCTCATTATTTCGTCAACTTCCATCGGGGCAGGGATAACGACGGTTCCCCTCCCCCATGTCTTTGTCATCTTGCCCGTAATCTTCACAACCCTGGGCAAATCCTTGCTGTCGGCGAGTTTCTCGCGCCATGTCTTTTTACGGGCCATTGCCTTCTATCGTCTTCTACTGCTGCATGCCAGCGGTTCGACGGTGTGGAATTCGTATGAACGTCCGGCGCCGAAGAAGGTCAGGCCTGTGATGCTGCTGCTTTCCGAGGCCGGTACGGAGAAGATCAGTCCGAACGTCTCGGTATCGGCGAGGTTGTTCCGGACGGCCTGTGCGAAGTCAGTGTTGATCCAGTCCTTCGAGGCTTGAGAGTCGTAGTAGAAATACACCTGCTTTTCCCCGCCGACGTTGTAAAAAATGTACGCTCCATTGTGCTGTATTTCCCCACCGGTGTTGAGCTGCAGACGCGGCCTGAGGTTCTTGATAATCGAAGCGCCTTTGAACTCGCGGTCGATCTTGCATCGTACGTACACCAGGATCTTGTCCCGCCCCGACGTATAAAGTCCGGTAACGCGCATGGCGCCGCGTTCCTTCGAAGGGACTAATTTCGATACCGCACCGTCGATAAGGACGCTCCGCAGTTTCCCACCGGTGATTTCTATCTGCTTTATCGGGGCGGGGCGGGCTTCGTTTTTGTAGCGCAGCCATATCCCTTCGGGCAGACGTTCTTGTACTTCGACGATCTCCGGCGTGAACGGTCTTCGGCGTGTTTCGATCGGTTTCAGCGCCGACCGACCATAGACGGGTTTTATCGACAGCGCCAGTTGAGTGTGTTTGTCTTTATCATCATCGAACGCCTTGGGCAGCCCCTTGATAACCGGCGGCATCGGCGCGACGGCGGTCCGGCGGAAGACGACATAGGAAACCTTTTCGCCTGTCGGGATGCGGTAGAGCCAATCGACAAGAAGTTTTGCCGGCCCGCCCTTGGACTGCCACTGGCGGGCGACGCGGATGTCGCCTGGCTGCGTGATTTCCTTATCGGAGATGGACGTGCTGACCCGCCATCCTGCGGCATAGGTAAGGTATCCGACGGGATAGAAACTCCTGCCCGACTCGCAGACCAGGCGGAAATGCGTCGCCGGCAGTCGCCACCAGTTGTCATCTTCGTTGCGGGCGGATTCGTCGATACTTACACGAATCGCCAGGACCTTCGTATCCTCTTTCTCGCTCCATGAAAGCAGCGGATACGGCGGGGTCGCATCCTGGATTTTGGGTATTTGCCTTTTGAGTCTTTCTCTTTCGGCGTCGGTGCGTTTGTCCTTCTTGTCGGGGATTTGGACTATGTAAGCGGAGAGGACTTTCATCGCGTCGGTGGGTGTCGATGCCCGTGCGCCGGTGGGACGGTTGCGCAGGCAGAAACTTTCCAGCAGCAGATCGTCGTGACTGACGCTGAACTTTTTGGGCGACGTAATCGCCCGCAACGGGCCGTCCGAGAGCCGTCCTGCCGTCGCCAGCGTGAATTCCGCCGCCCAGCGAGGCGGGCCGCCGTCTTTGACGCCCAGGGCGCTGTCGTACGTCCGCCATCCGATGATCGACGCGGGCATCGGGAGCATCTGGAAGATGATCATAAACATACCCGTCATGATCGTCGCGGTAACGAAGCCGAAGATCGCCCCTCCGATACGGTCGGGCCAAAGCCCCAGCACAACGTTGCCGCGAATGAACCGGTCGGAAAGTATCCTCAACACAAGCAGCGGAATAACGAACACCACCAGCATCGCCGCCGGATCGGCCACAGCGCCGAGCCGGTCGGCAAACAGAGCGCCCAGAGGCTCGTAATAATTGAATGCGACCGCCGCCGCCAGCACGGTCAGGATCGCCGTTATCATCGCGCCGAAACAGCCCTGGATCGTCTGGTAAAAGGCTATTCCCAATATCAAAAGTATAGCGAATACGATTATGACCATTTCAATTCCCAATTTTCGATTTCCAATTTCCAATTGAAAATTGGAAATTGGAAATTCTCATCTTAATTTACTTCTTCTTCGATACCCGGATAACCTCTTCGATGCTGGTTACGCCTTCGATTACTTTTCGCAGGGCTTGTTCCTGGAGGTAGAGCATTTTATTTTTTCGGCAGGCGGCTTTTATACGCGTCAGCGGCGCGTTTTTCGCAATCAGTTCGCGGATTTCATCGGTTATTTCCAGCAGTTCAAACGCGCCGGTTCGCCCGTAGTATCCGGTTCCCCGGCAGGTGGGGCAGATGACGGGGTTGCCCTTTTCGTCGGTCAGCGACTTGGTGGGCGGACGATAAAACTTGTCGATTTTACCGGCAGGCAGGTTCAATTTCGCCAGCATGTCCCTCGGAGGCGTGTATGCTTCTTTGCAGTTTGGGCAAAGTTTTCGCAGAAGTATCTGACCGGTAACTGCCTTGAGCGGCGTCATTGCCCGGTTCGCATCTCCGGCAACTTTGACCCACTTTGCCAGGGCCGCCAGGGCCGAAGACGCCACAGAACCAAGCAGCATGCTTTTGTCGCTCGATGCTTCGCAGATCAGTCCGGCGGCCTGTGCCGTCTCGCACGCCTCGACCATCACAACGTCCGGGTCGCGCCGCAGCAGCGACGCCAGTTTACCGGCCAGTTCAGTCTGGTCCTTGCATTGTTGCTGCGTGATATTCTCAAGGTCAACCGCGCTTCGCAGCTCCAGCGTCGCAAGTTGCTTGACGAAGGCGTCGTGGCGGCGGAGGAGGGAATACAACGTGCTGGTAACGCCGCTTCCCCGTGCGCCCGAGACGATTATCAACCCGGTGCTGGAGTTTATTTCCTCCAGCCGGGGGAGAAGGTCTTCCGACAGGCCCAGGTCGGGCAGGTCGGTCCTGGCGGCTTCATGCACGATCTTAAGTTGCATCCGTTGGCCTTGTGTGGTTCCGGCGGTGGTTACGACCATGTCGGTTGTAACAGCGCCGGCTTCGACGCCGATCTTCCCGGTCTGCGGGCGGCGTTTGTCGTCGAGGTCCATTCCGGCGATGCCTTTTATGAAATCAATGGCCGTTTCGGCGTCGTTGCGGTCAATGGACGATCGCTGCTGAAGGACGCCATCGACCACCAACCGCACCGCCGCGGTCTCGCCGGCGGGGGTAAGGTCCGCATCGCTGGCGCGGAACAGAACGATGTCGTTGAGGAAATTTTGCGCCTGGTTATACGCCTGGCGTTCGATCGGTTTTTCGGCCGGCGGAGCGAAGACGGGCCTGCCCAGGGAATCGTACATCTTGATGTGCTGAACCGCCTCGACGACCTTGTCCTTACCGACAGAGGTAAAGACGCCCCGCAGATGTTCCGCCGTCAGCACCCGCGCCGCCGAGACCACACGCTTGTTGCGATGGACCACGTATGTCCCGACGACAGCGCCTACCGTCACCAGATAGACAATCAGCCCGATCACATACAACGGAACCATCAGCCAAATGAACACCGACAGCGCCCCCGCCGACAGGATAAGCATGTTCCACAACAACCGGTGCGTGTGTACGCGAACGGCGTCCTTATTAATCCACGTCGCCACCCAAAGCCAAGGCAGAATGAAGACGAGAATGACGACGATCTTCAAGATCGAAAAATAACCGCCCGGCTCGGGAATAGCGCCCAACATTATTGTGCTAAATAAATCGCTCATAATTAGTAATTCACAATTAGTTAGTACTTCGTAATCAGTAATTGTTAATCCGTAGTCGGCAGGCAATTACTGATTACCAATTTCTATC
>DAOVLS010000110.1 GCA_030631125.1 Planctomycetales bacterium | reverse complement strand
TACGCCACGAATACCCACCGGCATAGAGACGGTCTTGACGTTTGTTCCGGGCTTCAGTGTAACCGGAACAGTCAGGTCCGGCGAGTCAGGGTCCAGGTCCACAGGCCGGCCGTTGACGGTGAGTTTCAGCCGGCCTCGCGCGTAGGCGGTGCTGTGGAGGATGAATCGCAGCGTAACGGTCTGTCCGCTTCGTGCCTTCGGTGGAGCGGCCAGACGTTTGAAAACCACCTCCCGGATATGGGTGTAGCGAATCGGAAGGACGTCGATTGGGATGTTATTGGCGGCGGCGATGCGGGCGGCTTCGGTCAGATCGCCTTCGGTTTCGTTTCCGTCGCTGACGAGGAGGATTTTCGTGGCAGTGTCGGGCGGTGCGATTGCCATCGCCATCTGAACGCCGGCTGCGAGGTTGCTCTGCCTGCCCGTCAGCGTGGTGTTCCGCTCGCGGATGCTCGTATCGGAACTCGGTAGTCTGGAAATGCTCGGGGCCTCGGCCACATCGATAACTGCCGATAAGTCGCCGGCTTGCCGGCCGGGCAGGGCGTCGGTCAGGAACTTCCGCGCCGCCGTCTGCAAATTCTGTGGGATGGACTGGCTTCGGTCGAGGACCGTGATGAGCGTCAGGCGTTCGTTTTTCCGCGTCAGTGTGGGCCTGGACAGCAGTGCGACCAGGATGATAACGACCAGGCTTCGAAGTACGATAGCCATTATCCGGCGCGTCCGCCCAAGCGCCCTGAGGTTGCGACGGGCCAGTAAGACTATCGGTATCACCAGCACGCAGGCAATCAGCCATAACGGTTGTCCGAAATAGAACCCGTAAGTTGCCATCGTGTAAGAATTCAGCCTTATGCTCCAAGTAAAGAGTAAGCCGCGTAAGAGGCAATCGGCATTAGTCATTGGTCATTCGGCATTGGTAATCGAGGGTCGTCGCGCACCAAGTCTTTACAATACGAGATTTTTATTAAATCGTGAAATTAAACAGAAGAAACTTTCACAAACCCTGCGCCACCAATGCCCAATGCCAAATGCCTTGTGCCTGACTTGCTCTTTTCCTGTGAATAGTTACGCTATTACAATTGCCACACCTGCACGCGATTGTTCCCGGCATCGACAACGTATGCCCGCTTTTGCCCATCGACCGCCACTGCCCACGGATAGGCCAGTTGCCCCAACTGCCTGCCGGCCGAACCGAAGGTTCCCAGGCTTCGCCCGTCGGGGCTGAAAACCTGTAGGCGGTTGTTGCCGTACTCGCAGACGAGGAGGTTCCCATCGCTCATCAGCGACAGGTCGTACGGATACCGAAGTTTCCCCTGCCCGCTGCCGACCGAACCGATGTGGCCGGTTAACTTACCGTCCAGATTGTAAATTGCAATGCGGTGATTGCACGCATCGGCTACATAAAGTCTTCCGCGTTCGGCATCGACGCAGATGGCCGACGGTCGGGAAAACTGCCCTTCGCCGCTTCCGGGAGAACCGAAACTACCGAGGTATTCGCCCTTCCGCGAGAAGATGCTGACGCGGTCGTTCCCCCCGTATTCGCTGACGAATATCCGCCCGTCCGGCGCGAAGGCTATGTCGGTGGGATAGATGAATTCCCCTGCATCTTCGCCGAATCGTCCGAATTGGCGGAGCACCTTCCCTGCTGGAGAGAAGACGACAACGCGATGGTAATGCGTGTCGGCTACATAGACGTTCCCGTCGGGTCCGACGCTGATACCGGTAGGCTTACCGGCTTCGATGAGGGGCATTTTTATGACGCCAAGGAATTCTCCGCTCCGGCTGATGTGCTGTATTCGCCCGGTCTTATCGACTACGAACAGCGAACCGTCGGCGGCCATGTCAATCGCGCGTGGATAGATAAACTCGCCCGGCCCGCGCCCTGTCCGTCCCAGGACATTTAGCACATCCACATCGCCCGGCGCGTCAGAGGACGATTCGCAACCGGACAGGAACATCACAGCGACGCAGAGCAGCACGACCGCGACGCTCCGCGCCCGCATCGTTCGGAACATCACCGCCAGTAGCACGGTAAAAACCAGATAGACCGCAATCAGCATAAGGCACGATGTTATCACGTGCTGGTCGCGAGCGTAATGCATTTGGTTGAGCAGTCGCTGGGCGAAATTCGGCAGCCCCGCCGGCAGCAGGACCATCGTTACCGGCAGTTCCGTCAATCCCAGCATCACGACCAGACCGAACGCACCCAGAACCGTCGGCCAGGTTCTCGGCAGATGGACATGAAGCCATGCCGCTGCCGGTGAGGCGCCATCTACCGACGCCATCTCCGCCAGATGCCTCTGCCGGCTGTCGGCGGAAAGACGGAACAGGATTAACGCAAGCCCGGCAAACCGCACCGCCAGACCGGCTGAAACCACGTACCAGCCTTGGGACTGGATATGCAGCAACGGCATCGTTTTCAGTATCGCCACAGCCACGAGCGAGCCGGGAAGAAACATCGCCAGGAAAATCGAGACGTTCACGAAAGGCGACGCCCACCGTGCGAACCGCTCAACAGACATCGCTCCGCCGGCTATCAGAACGGCCAGGACGCCGGCAACCGACGCCGTCAGCAGCGACCAGGCCAACCCGTCCCGGTGAATTTCCAGGAACACGCGCAGCGGCGCGAGATCCGACAGATTGACAATCAGCATCGCCAGAGGCATCAGGATTGAAAATCCCATCAACCCGGCCAGTATGGCCCATCGTCCGAATCGCGGACGGGTCTCGTCGGTATCGGTCGGCGGGTTGACGGATAAGTCCTTCGTCCGCCTCCACAGCAAAAATCCCACAAGTACCGCCGGTATCACCATCGGCCAGGCGGCACGGGCAACGGCCTCGGACGAACCGGTCAGTTGATACAGCACAGCCAGTTCCGTCCCGACCGTTTTTACCCCGGCCAGGTGAAACGCGCCGAATTCCGACAGCGACATTGCAAAACACACCACCAGCGACAGGATTATAGGCCAGGTCATTAGCGGCAGCGTTATTCTGAAGAATCGCCGGACGTCACCGGCTTCGAGTCTGGCGGCGTTTTGCGCCTGGCGGTCCATCGCCGCCCACCCCTGGGCGATTAAAAGCGCCGCCACAGGCCAGTACCAAAGGACCATCACCATCGTCGATGTTGTCGTCCCTGCAAGACGGGCCAGGTCGGGCCTGGATGAAATGTACGCCCCAGCCGTGCTCGTCGGCGTAAGCAGAAGCGACCATGCGTAGTACAGGACGTACCTCGGAAGCAGAAGGGGCATGAGTATCAGCGGCAGCAGCCACTTCCTGCGCCCAGCCGACGAACCGAGCAGTCGCCCCGGAACGTATCCCAACACCACAGCAGCCATCGCTACACTTGCGGCGAGGAGCGCTGAATTCATCGCAAGGCGGGGAATCTCCGACGAGAGGTTCTTGGCCGGGACGCCGCTTCCGTCCGGGGCGAGATAAAGAACCGCCAGCGGAAGCGGGATAAGCACCGCCCAGACCGCCAACCCAGCCGCCGCTGTCAGCGCGGTTGGCAGCGATGCGGACCTCAACGAAGCACCTCCCCTGCCCGACGAATGGCCGTCGGCAGTTCGTCGGCTACCTTTTCGTAGTCAATCTCCAGCGGTTCAGGTATGGCGTAATCTGTGAACTCCGCCGCTAGTGAGGCGCGGACGGGTGTGTTGTGCGAATCGCTGCGGGCGAGCATTCGCTCGACTTTTTCACTCAAGAGGAATTTCAGCAGCGATTCGGCTTCGTCCGGGTTCGGCCCGCCTTTGATAATCGCGACGGTGTTCGGGATTGTCAGCACACCGTCGCCGTTTTGGTCCAGGTAATTCATCGCCACGGGCCAACCGTTGCGTTGTGCGGCATAGACGTCGTCGGTGTCGGTCATGCACACGTCGGCCTGACCGGTAGCGACCATGCGGACAGCGGTGCTGTTACCGTCCACAATACGCACCTCGTTGTTCTTGAGGGCATTGAGGATTTCCGTGGCCTGCTCGCCGCCATAATGGGCGAACCAACTGGCCACGTCCCCGCCGGTCGTACCGAAGCGGGGATCAGCCATAACAATCCGCCCCTTCCACTTGCTCTCCAGCAATTCCTCCAGCGTTTTGGGGGCATCGGCGGATGAGACTCTTTTAGTGGAATAACCGATTACCCTCGCCCGCAGCGCGAAACCGTACCATCGCCCCTGCGGATCGGCCGGACCTGGCCAGTCCTTTACGTCATTGCCGTGGTAACTCGTCAGAAGTCCCTCGCGCGCCAGGCGGATCGTGTGGAAGACCTCGCTCGACCAGAATACGTCCGCCGTCGGCGAATCCTTCTGTGCCCGGAGAAGTTGGGTCAGCCCGACGGTCTTGCCGGCTTCGGTGTCATACCGGGCGAGGACCTTGATGCCCGTTTGCTTCTCGAACTCTGCGACAATCGGTTCGGCTACGACCTGGTCAACGGAACAATACAATACGATCTGCCGTCGGCTTTCATTAGATTTCGATTTGCAGGACAGTCCGGCAAAGGAAAGCAAGGCGATTAAAAGAGATGCAATAAAGCTTTCAGCGACGGATTTGACCATTACTCTTTCCCCAACTCATCAAGTTGGCCGAAGTATTTTTTCACCGATTTTTCATACTTACGCGGGATGCGGTTTTCGCTGATCGCTTCAGCGGCCTGGTCCTTCCCCGCCTGGACGGCTTGGGAGAACTTGCGCTTCGATTCGCCTTTAATCTGCGGGCCTTTGAAATACCAACTGGCGATAATCGGACCCTTGTTGGATTTGTTTTTGACGCGGGTCTTTTGCAGGGATGTTTTTCCGCTGTCGTCTTCGCCCCTTTGTCCGTACCCTCGCCCCGGACCGCCGGTGCCTTGACCCTGATTCTGCGCCGCTCCCGCAGCCCATGGACCCATGCAGCCGATACCTTCGCAGTTACCTTCGCCCAGCAAGGCAATGGCTGCCTCAATCTCGGCAAGCGTCGCATCGGTCAGGTCCATGTCGTCCTGGATAGCGTCCAGCCCGTCGAGTTGTTCAGCCAGTTCGGCCAGTTCATCGCCGGACAACTGCCCGCCCCCGCAGCAGCCTTCCATCGCCTCGCCAAGCTGGGCTGTGCGATTGCGCGCCTGCCGGCACGCCGAGGCCTTTTCCATCAATTTATCAATCTGCTCGTCGCTCAGACCGGCCTTCTTGAGCGCCTCACGCAGGTCCTGTTCGTTCAGCCTCGCCAGGTCCTTGTCCGCACCGGCCTTTTCAAGTTCATCTTCCAACTGCTTGTTCTGCTGAGCAAGGTCCTTGAGTTGATCGGCAAGGTTCTTGAGTTGCTTTGCCAGGGCCTGCTTTTGTTTGGCTGACAGTTTCCCATCGGCGAGTTTCTGTTGTGCGTCCTTGATGAGTTCGGACGCCCGTTGGAAATTGGAGTTGGCCAGCGCCCTGTTCAGTTCGCGCATCAGGCCTTCCGACGTACCTCGCAGGCGTTTGAGCATCTTCTGCATCATACGCGCCGACTCGAACGATTTATCGCTCTGCATCTTCTTGATCTTGTCCGACAGGTCGCCGAGTTTGCGAATTGCCTGACGCCTTACGTCTTCGGGTTTTGCGTTGGCGGTAACATCGGCCAGTCCGGCCAACTGCTTGGCGAGGTCCGGGTCGCCCAACTGGTTGACAGCCGATTTCACCGACCCGACTGCATCCTTGACATCGACTTTGGCCTTGGCGAGTTGCTCTTTTTTCTGCTGCTCGGCCTGATGCTGCTTCAGGTAGCCCAGAAGATCGACCGTCGGCATCAGCAGGAAAATCGCGGCGACCAGCACCCAAACAGCCGCTGCGGCGAGCCAGTTTCGCCCCGGCCCGACGGGAAAATGCCCTTTGAGGTTCGCTCGCTCTGCCGCCTGGTGTGCCTCGATAACGGCAGCCTTGGCGAACGGATCGTCCGTCTCGGCCAGGGCAAGGGCGGTGCTGAAACGTTCGGCAAACCCAAGCCGATCGTCGGCAAGAATTGCAACTCGCATCAGGGACGGACGCCGGAAAAACCACAGAAGCCCCGTCAAAACGACAACTACCCCCGCAAGCCCCATCATTGCCCAGGTAGTGATGACCTCTACCGCCAGGACACGCTCGACAGCGACCGCCAGCGCCACAGAAACACCCGCCGCTATCAGCACATGCCCAAGTTGCTCCAGCAGCAGGTTAAAACCGCAACGCAGGCGAATGTTCGACAGCTTCTTCTCAAATGCCATTCGCATAAAAACGCCTCTTGCTGTATCCTGTTCTATTGTAAATAATTTTGCGCAGAATACTAAATTTTTCTCTATGTTTGCTTTGTGGTTTATTCTTTTAGACGCCTGATGCGATGAACAGTTCCGAAAAACATATCGACGAAGAACAGATGCCCGAAGCGGTGCGGAAAATCTTTGCATCTAAAAAGCGGCGAAAGAGGATTATCTTCGCAGCCTTGGGCGCGCTGCCGTTTGTCCTGATTGGGTGGTGGCTGTGGAGTAATTCAGCGGGCGACAGGGCAATCCAGGCGGAGATAGATCGCTACCGCGCCGCAGGTCAGCCGATATATCCAGCCGACTTCGATCCGGCACCGACACCCGACGACAACAACGCCGCTCTGGCGCTGAAAAATGCCTTCGCCGCTCTGGATATGGACCTTGACGCAGACCGCTATGAATTTGCGATATGTTGCAGCCCGAAGAAGATCGCAAAACGTCACGACGATTTTACCCAGATTATCAAAACGAATTCCGAGATCTTTGAGTTGGTTCGTCAGGCCCGCTCAATGACCGGCGCAGATTGGGGCATCCGGCTGCGAAGCCCGATGATTAATACTCTCCTGCCAAGTTTGAGCGGCCAGAGGCAGCTTGCGAAGTTCCTGTGCTCGGCAGCCATTTATCATCACCAGACCGGCAACGACGCCGAAGCCGTCGAAGTCCTCCATGATGCACTGGCGGCGGCAGGGACCGTGCGAAAGATACCCGTTCTGGTTGGTTTCCTGGTCGCCACTGCCGAAGATGCCCTTGCCTGCTCGGTCATCGAAGACATCATAGTGGACTTGCAGATACGTCGGCCGGATGTGGTCGCATCAGCCTCGCCTAAAGCCGCAAGCAGAAAGCAGATTCAGGCACTGATAAAAGACCTGCTGGCCGAGGAAGAACTCTGCGACGCTGCCCGGCTGGCTTTCTACAGCGAGCGGGCCTGCGTGTTCGACACGGCGATGCTCGTGCTCGACGGCAGGATGGATTTCTCCTCCATAGGCATTTCTTCCCGGCCCGGCCTGAACGCGGTGGAAAAGACCGGAGTCCTCAAGCCGTTTCTCAAAGAGGACACT
>DAOVLS010000165.1 GCA_030631125.1 Planctomycetales bacterium | reverse complement strand
GTTTTTTAGCGCGTTTCTGCGTTTTCTTTTTTGTTCTTTTCGATGTCATGTTTGTGTACGGATAGAAAAACGTCGCCGTACCGGCGACGGCTAAACAGGCTCCTGACTACTGGATACTGACTACTACTCCCCCCACGGCGGTTTTTCGGGCAGGTGGGCGTCGAATTCGGCGATGAGTTCGTCCTCGTATTCGCCCGCATATTGACCGGCGAAGAATTTGTCGGCAGCCTCTTCAAAGAAGCGTTTCCACGACTCGGCCTCATCGCCTGGGTTGACCGGATAGAACAATGCGTTGTTCGCTTTGGCAGCCTTCATGTCGCCGGGGGCGTCGCCGATCATAAGGATTTTTTCGGGTTCGTACTTTCCGCCGGCGGCGTACCCGAGATGCTCGGTCTTGGAACCCATCTCCTGCCCGCAGATAATGTGGACGTATTGGGCGATGTCGTGCTCGTCCCATTCACGCTTCAGCGCTTCGCCCGGCGTACCGGAGCAGACCATCGCGTCAGCGGATTCGGCGATTTTTACCAGGCTCTCGCGCAGGTGCGGGAACGGCGGAACGCCGCGAACGATTTTTTTGACGTCGGCGTTGACGGCATGGGACCATTCAAGCGTCTTTTTGAGCACCTCGTCGTTGTTTTCGGCGATTTTGGCCTCCAGGGCGGGGTTGCCCAGTTTGGATTCTTCGGAAATCCACTTCCGCAGCGAATCGACCTGCGGAGCCTTGTATCCCCGCTCGACGGCTTTGGGATGTTCAGCCAGCAGGTCGAACGTCAGTGTCAGGGCAGGGAAGCGGTTGACGCCACGCCACTTGCTGTAGAGATTGACGAACTCTGCCACGTCGCGGGCGAACCGACTGACGGCCTGGAGTTCCCAACTGTTAATAATGTTGGGGATGAAACACTCCTTGTGCTTAATCTCCATCGAGTCGAACGCACACCCGTCCGAATCGATCCCAACGAAAAATTCCTTTGTCTTTTCCAGTGCCTTCAGCGTTTCAACTGGTTCGGGACCCCAGTCGACGTCGTCGCAATTACCAGACATTTATTGCTCCTAATTTCCAGATGTTTTCACAAAGGCCTGATTACTAATCCAGCCCCAGATATTTACGGATATGTTTTGCCAACGCGTTATCGATTTCTCTGTGCCGTGGAACCGGCTGCTTCTGTCCGGTTGCGGGATTGGTGTAAATATCGTGATTGGCACCGTGCCTGACAAAAACACATCCATCCTTTTCGAGTTGACGGACGAATTGCTTTCGTTTCATATCGCGATGGCCTTCGATTCGTGTTCGGCCGGCACGTCGTCCATAGCCATCAGGAGATAGGCTTCCCTGATATTGGCTTCCAATTCTTCAAGCGTTTCGCCCTGTGTCATTATCTCCGGGTGTTCCAGGAGTTTGCCAAGCCAGAATTTCTCCCCTTTCCAGTACACCATTGTCATATTAACGCTCATTCTGCGATCTCCTGCTTCACGATACACTCGTAGTATAATCGAGTTTGGGGAACTATTTCAATCAGCATCACTTCACAAACGGCGCAACGTGTCGTCCAAGATGCTTTTCCAACACTGCGTAGTGCGCCTCTTCGTCTGCTTTCAGTGCGGCGTAAATCCGCTTGCCGAACCTTTCTCCGTCGTCGGCTGTCAGGACCGACCCGAATGTAACGTGCAGGACCTGGCGGGCGTCGAAATCGTCCAGCAGGCCCGGCAATTGCGCGTCTTTGAGCGCATCGGCCGGCGGAACTTTCGTTACGTCGGCCGATATGTGATACGTCGCCTTGTCTGCTTCGTATCGGTCGCGTGCGAAGTCGAGTATCTTACCGAAAAGGTCCGGCTCCGTCGCGGCAATCGCACGCAGGGCTTCGAGGTAACTCGTCCCAGCCGTCTTGACGTGAACGTATTGCCCTGCCAGGTCGGCGGCGATTGAGTATATGCTGAACTTGTCGGAGCCGGAATGGATGGAGATTCGGTACGGCCCGAGTGTTTTCATAACAGCGACGTGCTCGGCGAACGAGGCTGCGAATTCGTCGAGGTCGCCGATATAATCGACGCCCTTCTCGAACCGTCCGATAAATCGCGGCGCCAGCGCGACCCACTCGACGCCAAGCCGTTTCAATTCGATCGCAAAGAAAAAATGCTCTGCCGGCGATGTGGGGCTTTCAGTCTCATCGACGGATATTTCCACTTCGAACGGGCCACACGCGACTTCCGTAAGGTGACGGTACATTTTGGCGACGTGAACGACTGCCTTACCGTACTTGGCTGCGGCGCGGAGGAGGGTTTCTTCGTCAAACGCGATTTTCGCATCGCCCAGGTCAAATGTCTTTCCAACATATCTGCCCGTCAGGTCGGCGGTATTCATATCCATTTCCGACAGGCCTATGGATGCGACTTTTTCGGCCAGGACGTCTGCGGTGTCGGTGTCGGCTGCATCGTCCACGTGTGCACCGGGGTCTATCGTGAACATGGTAAAACCGGCCTTGACTGTCCGGTCGATGTCCTCGAAGGTTTGCAGGTGGTCGGCGTCGGACCCGAAACCTTGCTTAAAACCTTCCTGGAGGACGCCCCACGTGGCCGAATCCATCACGTCGTCGGGGCTTCGCTGCGTGCGGACCATTTCACGGATAGACTGCTGGGCGAGGAACACCGCCAAGCCGCTACCGGCGACGGCGCGGATGTGCCCCGGCGTCGCAAGTCCCAGCCGGTCGCCCATGCCGATACTCCTGACCGGACCGAGACACCTCGGCGAAGTCCACGGAATTACTTTTCTTATCGCCCGAGCGTTCGCATGATCTGTCGGTCCCACAATAACCGGCTTGCCGTTTAGCGCAGTAACCTTTTCACCGACGATACCGCCGGCGCCGATCGACCCGACGAGTTTTTCCAACCCCCGCCGACCAAGGAAGTACGTTACCCCGCCGGCCTCAGTGAGACTTGAAGGATAAACTTCAAGTTTTGTCAATTGCCCTATCTGTTCGTGCATTTCCATTTGCAGGGGTCCGTTTATCAATATTTTACAACGGTGCATCACCGAGCAGATCGGCGATTTTGATTGCTTTTCCGGTATCGATGCTTTTGCAGGCGGCTACACCGATGAGAATGGAGTAGGCTCCGTCCCGTTGCCCGGCCTTGCGATTGAGCGGGTCGGACGGGGCGTTGGGGTCGAAGACGTCGGCCAGTAGCGGCGCGTCGCCGCCGCCGTGTCCGCCTTTGCTTGTCCTGACTTCGATTTGCTCGGGCGAGGAGAACTCTCGAATCAGGGTTGTCGTTGTATTTTTCTTCTTCAGTTCGCCTGGCACGGCGCCGTCGCCGCTGACGTAGGTATTCTCGCAGGCGCGATGCTCCAGGCGACCCTTCGTGCCGTTGAAGGCGATGCGATAGCCCTCGTAAGGGCTGTAGGCGTGCAGGATGTAGTTCAATAACGCGCCTTGCTTGTACCGGACCGACACCGACATATTGTCCCATATGTCGATCTCGTCGGAAAAGACGCACTTGTCGCGGATATAACCGTCCGGCTCACTTTCACATTCGAGGTACATTTCCTTCATACCTTCCGAATCCGCCAGGTCCAGGTAGAACTTGCAGCGTTCGGCGACGGGGCATCCCCTGCACCGCTCGGACCGGTCGGCAAGCCCCATTCGCTCAGCGGTGGCGGGCGTGTAATATTTCAATGAGGCATGACAGAAGACTTCTTCGGGATCATCGCCAAGCCACCAGTTGACGAGATCGAAATGGTGTGTGGCCTTGTGTACCAGCAGCGAGCCGGAGTTTTCGCGCCGTCGGTGCCATCGGCGGAAATAATCGGCTCCGTGGCGCGTGTCCAGAAGCCAGGCGAAATCGACGCTGAGAATCTCACCGATAGTCCCGGCAGCGAGTATCTCCTTTATCTGGCTTCGGGGCGGGGCATAGCGATAGTTGAAAGTTACCTGTAGGCCCCTGCCGGTCTTCGCGGCGGTTTTGAGGATTTCCCGGCAACGGGTCTCGTCGGTGGTCATCGGTTTTTCGGTAGCGACGTCGCAGCCGAGTTCCATCGCCCGGCAGATGTAATCGCTGTGTGTGGCGTCCGGGCCTGTAGTTACGATAACAACGTCAGGCCTGGCCTCGGCGATCATCTTATCGAAATCATCGGCCCGGTACGCAGGGACGGGCGAGCCGCCGTTTTCGGCAATGTGGCGATTGGCCAGTTCCAACCGGCCCGGGCTTTTGTCGCATATCGCCGCCAGTTCGCAAAAGTCGGAAAAATCGCCGATTATGGCATCCGTGTACATCCTGCTCCTGCCGCCCATACCGACCTGCACGTAACGTTTTTTCGATTTCACTTTATCAGGCATTTCATCCTATCCGCACCCATGCTGAAATTGATTTAATCAGATCACGTGTTGTTGCATACAGCACAAGCGATGTCATAAAGCCAACCAGGAAGAATACGACAACAGACGTTCGCTTGGTCCATCCTGTATTTTGTTCCTCTTGGCCTTTCCACTTGACGCGGTGCAGATACGGTACGAAGCACAACGCTCCGACAGGTAACAGGATCAGCGAAACATACGAGTAGAACAGGCTGAAGACCCATGTGGCTTCGCATACGTCCGTCTGGGTACCATGTGATTCCACATAGAATCTGCCGTTGACTGGTTGGGTATCCAGCGCATCACCACCGATGCTCAAGACTACGACGGCAAAGATAAACCAGTTAACGAAATCAATTATAAAAATCAGTTTTGCCCATCGCGGAACCGCAGAGTAGTCAACCTTTTTTCTCATACTCATCAGGCAACGTCCATTGGCATTCCGGTGCATCCCACGGCCAAGTTTCCAACTTGACCGTGCCACCCGGCCTGCTGTTTTTCAATCCGCAATCCGAAATCCGAAATCGCTACGCAGTGTATGTGCTGGCGGTCGTGTCTCCGCCGGTTCCTGTCCAGTTTGTGTGGAAGAATTCGCCTCGCGGCTTATCGACCCGCTCGTACGTATGCGCGCCGAAGTAATCCCGCTGAGCCTGGAGGAGGTTGGCCGGCAGGCGTTCGGAGCGGTAGGCGTCGTAGAACGCCAGGGCTGAACTGAATGCCGGCACGGGCACGCCGAGGCGGACCGCCTGGATGACCACCCGCCGCCAGGCTGAATTGGCCTTGCGAACCGCGCTGCGGAAATAAGGCACAAGCAGCAGATTCGTCGGCAGCGTTTTCTTGCTGTATGCGTCTTTTATCTTTCCGAGGAACTGGCTTCGGATGATGCATCCGCCCCGCCACATAAGTGCGATCCCGCCGTAATTAAGGTTCCAGCCGTACTCAGCCGCAGCCGCCCGCAGTAGCATGAACCCCTGCGCGTAAGAAATAATCTTCGAGGCATACAGCGCCTGGCGGATGTCCTCAATAAATTTCGCCCGGTCGCCTTTGAAAGTTCGTTTGGGGCCTCGGAGTTTTTCGCTGGCTGCGACCCGCTCGTCCTTCAGGGCAGAGAGGCACCGCGCGAAGACTGCCTCGCCGATGAGCGTCAGCGGTATTCCCATATCCAGCGCGCTGATGCCCGTCCATTTGCCCGTGCCCTTCTGGCCGGCAGTATCGAGAATGACATCGACCATCGCCTGCCCCGTTTCCGGATCGGTCGCCGCGAGTATGTCGCGGGTGATTTCGATGAGGTAGCTGTCCAGTTCGCCCTTGTTCCACTCGGTGAATACCTCGGACATTTCCGCCGGTGTCATTCCGATAGCCTTCATCAGCGAATATGCTTCGCAGATAAGTTGCATGTCGCCGTACTCGATACCGTTGTGCGTCATTTTGACGTAATGGCCTGCGCCGTTCTCGCCGACCCAGTCGCAGCATGGTTCGCCGTCGGACTTTGCCGAAACTGCCTGGAAGATGGGTTTGACGTGTTCCC